>NZ_JAVJZI010000249.1:0-38758 GCF_040223135.1 Coleofasciculus sp. G3-WIS-01 | reverse complement strand
CTTATCAATGGATAATTAATAATTGATAATTGACAATTGATTAATTGGGTCTAAGACCTCTTCGTTTACGAAGAAATTAAAAAAGATTTTCCTTAATTTCAATCCTCTTCTTTTAAGGAGAGGTCATTATCCATTGTTCATTATCCATTGTCAATTTTTGAACG
The DNA here is from genome assembly GCF_040223135.1 of Coleofasciculus sp. G3-WIS-01. Taxonomy (NCBI): domain Bacteria; kingdom Bacillati; phylum Cyanobacteriota; class Cyanophyceae; order Coleofasciculales; family Coleofasciculaceae; genus Coleofasciculus; species Coleofasciculus sp. G3-WIS-01. The sequence goes on along the minus strand of NZ_JAVJZI010000249.1, from coordinate 38,594 downwards.
CCCATCTAGGTGTCAAAACGAAAGCACTTTTTGTCGTAAAATGGATTTAAACCCTTGTATTGTATAGTTCCCGCCTTAATACAGCAAGCCCTGCATCGCCATCATCCATCACTTTTTCACTTCCCCAAACTTGGGACTCCAAAACGTCCCCTTTTTCGTCCAAAAGTAAGCCACATTTTTGCATTTCCCCTGGCGAGACTTGGGATTCCCACAACGCAGCATTTTCTTAGACTCACCCTCTTTCTCATATTCATACAACTCCAACGGCTTCCCACAACTCGGACAAGCATACTCCGTTAACTTGGCTGGCTTGGCTGGCTTGGCTGGCTTCGCTTTCGGTGCAGGGCGATCTGAACGCGGTAACTCATACTCCCCAACTTTGGCATTCCAAAACATTACCACCCCACATCCCCCTTGGCGATTATCGCAACTGAGGAAATGATCCGCTTTCAGCTTCTGAGACTGAGAAAACACCTTAGTCATCAGATGTTGACATTTAGGACAGGGATAATCCGTGGATTCCGTTCTCGGACGCCGTTTCGATTCACCCTTCGGAGTAGACTGAGTTTGACTGGATATCTCTGGGACTTGGGCAAACGCCGAGTTAAGCGCCGGAGCAAAATAATCCCGATTCCATCCCGTCAAATAACATTCCCAATCTAACTTCCCTGACGCGATCGCATCTAAATCCGATTCCATCTTAGCTGTAAATTCTGGCTGAATTAGATCCGGTAACACCTGTGCCAAAAATACATCCAATTCCATCCCCAGTTGCGTCGGCTGCAATTTCCCTTTGCCTAACTGAACATAGTTACGCGCTTTCAACGTCTTAATTGTCGGCGCATAGGTGCTAGGACGACCAATTCCAGAACGTTCCATCGCCTGCACCAGTTTGGGTTCGCTGTAACGGGGTGGCGGCTGCGTCTGTTTCTTGTCTGCACCCGCCTTATCTAAGGTCAATGGTTGACCCTGCTGTACTCGTGGTAATTGGGAATCGGCGGCAATATTATTCCAATAGCGAGTATAGCCCGGTATGATTAACACCTGTCCCCTAGCTTCCCAAAATACATCCCCCGATTGGGTGATAATCCGAGTTTTGGATAATTGAGCTTGACAGCATTGAGTTGCGATCGCGCGATTCCAAATTAAATCATACAGTTTTGCCTCATCCCTTGTCAGTTGAACCGATAATTGCTCTGGTGTGCGTTCAACATGAGTAGGACGAATCGCTTCATGGGCTTCTTGCGCCCCGGATTTAGAGCGATGGGAGGTTACTCTAGAGGGTACATTATCTGGGTCATGCTGTAAAAGCCATTGTTTTGCCGCCTGACAAAACTCTGGAGACAACGCCACGGAATCCGTCCGCATATAGGTAATATGCCCAGCTTCATAGAGGCTTTGGGCAATTTTCATCGTCACTTCCGGATTCAGCTTGAGTTTAGCACCGGCAGATTGCTGAAGCGTAGAAGTTGTAAATGCGGCGGGGGGAGATTGTTTAACTGTCTTCCCCTCCACTGTGACAACATGATGGGAATGAGAACGCGCTATCGCGACTAATTGATCCGCCTCGTCCTGAGAGAGTACCCGCTTCCCTTCCGCTACTGGATTCTCTTCTCCCGTATCATCCGGCTGATTCTTCGTGTTCCTAGAATTCTCTTGCGGCTGAGTTCGACCCGCGTAAAGGGCTTTAAATCCCTCCTGATATTCTACCCACACCACCCAATAATCCTGGGGTTTAAATGCCAGAATCTCTTGTTCTCGCTGCACCAGTAGATGTAAGGTAGCACTCTGCACCCGTCCCATGGACTTGCCGCCGTTATTCAAGCGCCAAACTAATCGACTCCCTTTATATCCCACCAACTTATCCAAACAATCCCTAGCACGTCCTGCGGCGATAAGGTTTGAGTCAATAGTTTTCGGATGTGCGATCGCGCGTTCTACGGCGGATTTAGTAATCTCTGTGTAAGTCACCCGCAGGGGATTCTTCAATCGCAATTCTTGGCTCAAATGCCAACCAATCGTTTCTCCTTCTCGGTCTGGGTCAGTCCCTAGGTAAATTCGGTCGGCTTGGCGGACAGCAGAGCGCAACTCCGATAAGATTTTCTTAGCTTGTGAACTGCGGGGAACATAGCGACAGTGGACGTGGGAACCCTCCAAATCAAACCCTAGAGAATCTTGACCATCATCAGCTAATTCCCGAACATGACCCATGCTGGCTTTAACCGTCCAGCCAGCACCGAGAATGGATTTGAGTTTTTTGACCTTACCGCCTGATTCGATAATTAATAGATTCGCCATGGCTGTTGGCAAGAGATGATGGAGCAATATAGAGGTATGCCCGGAAAGGGGTTCGATGACCCAAAAATTGGCACAGCTAAATTGCCAGAGTTGACATTTTGTGTATTATATGCCTATTAGGTCAAAATTTGGGACGCGATCGCACAGAAAACCCAGCCTATACGATAAACCAACATCAACTTAAACTGAATGGTACTGACTTAAGCTCAACGTGGAGAGCGGGAGTCCTCGGAACCTCAACTCTCGTAAGCCGAGGAGGGACAGCGGGACGCCGCAAGAATGGAGGCGTCCAATCCCTTCCCTTTAAGCCGAGCATAATTTGCATGAGCGCTTGAGTAATTTAACTTTATTGGGACTGAGTGGATTACTATTTAAACCCCGTCTAGATTATAAACTGAAATCAATCTTATGGGAGAGGCAAACGAAGCCGAAATTATTTAGTAAAAATTATTCGAGACTTCTATCTCAAATCTATATAATTCGATAGAAATCTTGAACCAGATCGCCTTGTTAACCTGATTACAGTGGTGTTGCAGAGGTTCACAGCAATAGAGACCTCTCGCACCGGATGAAAATAACATAACAGGAGGATATAATATGTCTGCGACAGGATTACCAGCATTTGACACCACCGTTAAAAAAACAAATACTTGAGTCAATGATGTAGCCGCAGAACTAGGTTGGGAGAACAAAGAGAGAGCCTTCCAGGTATTGCGCGTCACCTTGGACGCTTTGCGCGATCGATTGATAGTATAAGTCGGTGCGTAATGTAATTATAAATAGCTGAATTGAGGACTGATAATTTATGCAAATTCCATTAGAGATTTCCTATCGTGATGTGCCAAAAACTGAAGTTTTAGAGGCATTAGTACGGGAAAAAGTCGGTAAGTTGGAGCAGGTTTGCGACCACCTTAATAGTTGCCGCATTGCGATTGAACAGGCACACAAAAACCCCAATAGCGGTTCCCCCTATCGGGTAAGAATCGATATGACAGTACCACCAGGTCACGAACTTGCTGTGGTCGAAAATCCCGGAGAAGGAAATCAGTATCAGCCTGTAGAAACAGTAGTGCGTAACGCCTTTGAGTCGGCACGGCGCCAGCTTATCGAACTCACCGAACGGCAGCGAAATGAGGTCAAGAGTCATCCTACTCAGGAAATGACGGCAATAGTTACTAAGTTATTTCCAGAAGAAGGGTACGGCTTTATTAAAAGCCTGGAGGGTCAAGAAGTCTATTTCCACCGTAATAGTGTCCTCCATGATGACTTTGACCGCTTAGGAATCGGTACAGGCGTCCACTTTTTTGCCGAGGAAGGCGAACAGGGACTGCAAGCCAGTACTGTGCAGATTGTGAACAAGCCGGGTGAGCGTATTTCCAAAGTTGATGAATTGGAAATTGAACCGCCCCTCGGTTGGAACAAATAGATTAGCACTTGTGTAGGGGTGGGTTTCACGATTATCGTTTCTTACATCACAACAGATGCGACTAAACCCGCCCTAACCGATGTGTTCCAGACTTGCAACCGTAAACCCGCGAAGGCGGGTGCAAGTTTGTGTAGCTGCGGTTACCCTACAAGAAGCCGCTCCGCGTCTACAACTGCCCCATCTTAAAGGATGTTTCCTCATCAATCTCAACGAGAGAATTCAAAGCCCACCGACAAAACTTGTACCGTTTCTCCTTCTGGAATCAAGGTTTGACCAACGGGTATCATAGCCAGACCTGTGGTTTGGGCTAAATTAATTAAATTACCCGAACTGTGACTCCCACCCGCCAGATTGAATTCATAGTTTCCCTCAACTAATTGAAGCTGACCCCACAAATAGGATTCTCGACGCCCATCAGATTTGAGTTCATTACGAGAGATGGCGTTGATAAACCTGGGCTTCCATCGTTGCATTGGCAAACCAGAACGCTTTCTCATCGCAGGTTGCACAAATCGCCAACAACTGACTAAGGCAGATACTGGATTTCCGGGTAGACCAAAATATAATACTGGATGCGATGAGCCTTTTTTCTTCCCCTGATGAGGCGGGAACGTCGCCACGGTTAAGGGTTTACCAGGTTTAACCGCAACCGAACGAATATGAATCTCAGCACCCAGTTGGGCTAAAATTTCATCTACATAGTCATAATCTCCCACAGAAACGCCACCTGTAGACAGAACCATATCAGCGGCGGGAATCGCTTGAGAAATGGCTTGCTTCAGGGCGTCTGGTTTATCGCGGACAATCCCCTGTACCTTGGGGATTCCGCCACAAAGAGTCACCCAAGCGGCTAGGGCGTATTGATTGGAATCGACAATTTGACCCGGTTGCAAGGGTTGGTACGGCGTAACCAGTTCATTCCCCGTGGAGAGAATAGCGACTTTGGGACGGCGATAGACGGTGAGTTCCGTACATTGGGCGGCGGCGAGGACGGCAATTTCTGGCGCACCCAGTTGAATTCCTGCGGCTAAAAGGGGTTCTCCAGAACGGTAAAATGATGCCTGATGACGCACGAAGCCTTGAGGTTTCGGTGTTTGTAAGATTAAAACATGGTTATCCTCACGCAATGTATATTCCTGCATCACCACTGTATCGGCGCCCTGTGGCATACATGCACCGGTGAAGATACGCGCAGATTGTCCGGCTGCAATAGTTTTTTGCGGTTGATATCCGGCGGGAATCTCTTCGACGAGTTCTAAACGTATTGGTTGCTGTTCACTAGCCGAGTGTACATCAGCATAGCGCACCGCATAACCATCCATAGCAGAATTATCCCAGTGGGGAAAATCCAATTGGCTAGTTACAGGAGCAGCCAAAATGCGACCTGTGGCGGCGGATAGGTCTATAATTTCGCTGTCTAACTGGGAGTCTAAGGGGTGGATGAGATCTAAGATAATCGATTCGGCTTGGTTAACGGGTAGCATGGGTTTAAAGGAAATCAGAAGCGGGATTAATGTTCGATTTTACTGTTAAGTAAAGGTCACTAGAGTTCAGTTCAGATTGAGCAGAATTCTGGGATGGGCTTGAGGCGCGATCGGGCATGAGTTAGTAGGGGTAACACCTCTTGCCCCCAGTAAAGTCGAATTAATCAGAAAAAGTAATGGTTTATGCGTAGCGTAAATGATAAACTTCGGGGCATCGAACCCCTCAGTTTATCCGCTATCCCTCCCCACCACGACTCGCAAGCAGGGTGGGGAGGACCGCGAACACGTTGACAAAAACCTGGTTATCTTTTAAACCAGTCCCCCAAGGGCGGGGAAGATGGGGAAGATGGGGAAGATAAGATGGGGATGGCGAGCGAGTTAGGTTAAATTCCTGATTTTGAGTTCATCTGCCGTGATATTCTAAGACTTTGCCACTTGATCCCCAGGATCGGGCAAGTTTTTTTTACTCCATGATCCTTGACAAAAACAGCATGTTCTCATCTAACTTTCCCCAAGACAATGGACAATCTGGTCACAGTAGTAGTAATGTGACGCTCACCGATGAAGCGGGGCGATCGCTCAGTTGTTCTATCGAGCATTCTTTGAATGTCGAAGGCACCGACTATTTACTCCTCCTCCCCGTGGATTCACCCGTAGAACTTGTCGCCTGGGATGAGGATGATCAAGCCGATGATTTAGCGGACGCTACCCTTATAGAAGACGAGACAGAAATCGATGAAATCTTCTCAGATGCCCAAGCGGTTCTAGCTGAACAAAATCTCATCCTGAAACGCACAGCGTTTACCCTAACCGTCGCGGGTGAAATTCCGCCAGTGGATGAGGACGAGATTCTCACCATTGAACTCGCCGAAGAAGATGTGGAACTCGAACCAGAACAATTGCAATTGTTAGCAAACTTTTACCATGAAGAACAAGAGTATGGAATTTACACCCCCCTCGATCCCCTGCTCTTTTTCGCCAAGCGCAACCCTACAGGTCAATTAGAACTATTATCTCCCGAAGAATTTCAAAAAGTCCAACCGCTTCTGGAAGAGTTATTATTTGAAGATTTAGATTAAAAATGACAAATGACAAATAGAACAATTCAACAATTCTCTAAGTGGACTTACTATCTTGCCTTACTCCCAGTAACCATGGGAATCAGTTTATGGCAGGGGTGGGCATGGTGGAGTTGGGTACAGTCCCCTCCCCTCCTCGAGCAATCATTAGACACATCAACCAATACCCTACAAATTCAAATTCCCTCAGGAACCGCCGCCCAGCAAATCGGTTTTGATTTAGAAGCGGCGGGTTTAATTCGTTCGGCAAATGCTTGGAGACTCTGGAGTTATTGGTTAAAACTGCAAGAACCAGAGGGTGGATTTAAAGCCGGCACCTATAAACTCTCCCCCAGTCAACCCTTATCCGAAGTTGCCCAAAAAATTTGGACGGGTGAAGTGATGCAACTCTCGTTCACGATTCCCGAAGGGTGGTCCCTCCAGCAGATGGCAACCTATTTTGAATCCCTAGGATATTTTAAAGCACAAGACTTTCTCTCGGCGGCGAGTCAGATTCCAGAGGATCAGTTTCCGTGGTTACCCAGTAACTTACCGCACCTAGAAGGCTACTTATATCCTGACACCTATCAATTACCGAGCGATCGCGTCACGCCCCAACAAATTATTAACCAAATGCTCAAACAATTTGAGCAGGTTGCTTTACCCGTGTATCAACAGGGACAACAGCAAACTCAGCTAAGTTTGCATGAGTGGGTCACTTTAGCCAGTATCGTAGAAAAAGAGGCAGTCGTTGCTGATGAACGTCCCCTCATTGCTGGGGTATTTACCGCCCGTCTCCGCCGAGGGATGAAACTAGAATCTGATCCTACTGTTGAATATGGATTAGGTTTTCGCCAAACGGCAGATCAGCCCCTGACTTACGCCCAAGTGAGAACACCATCTCCTTACAATACCTATCTCAATACTGGCTTACCGCCTACCCCTATTGGCAGTCCACGATTAGACAGTTTAGCAGCCACACTCAATCCCCAAAATACCGACTATCTCTTTTTTGTTGCCCGCTATGATGGCACTCACTTATTTAGTAAAACTCTAGAAGCCCATGAAGCGGCAAGAGACGCCATTCGTCAACAACGGCAAGCCCAGCAAAATGAATAATATCATGTTCGGTTAAATCTATACACTTTAGTATTGGCTAAGGCAGAAGGCTCCAGGACACAAAGCAAAAGGAAAGTGATCGCGAAGACTGCTACGCTATATGAAGCAGGAACACTGCGACAACCATTAAGTAGGTGGGAATGAAATTACTGGCTGAGGACAAATCACGGCTTATGTCTTGGGTATCAAACTTAGAAAATATGGCTTGGGTATCAAACTTAGAACCTGACTTAGTTTTGGGAGGTCCGATCTTGAGTTTGACTCGAGAGATCCTGCAACACCATACGCTTAAGGGGTTAGTGCTGGATGTGGATGAAACCTTGGTTCCCCTGAAAGCCTCCCAAGCCTCAGAAGAACTAAGGGTGTGGGTTGAAGAAATTAGACCCGTAGCCTCCCTGTGGCTGGTGAGTAATAATCTGAGTGAGACGCGGATTGGTGGGATTGCTAATTCCCTAAATCTGCCTTACATCCATGGTGCAGGTAAGCCATCCCGACGCAAATTAAAGAAAGCCGCCGCCGCGATGAATTTGCCTGTAGAACAAGTGGCGATGGTAGGCGATCGCTTGTTTACAGATGTCTTAGCCGGTAATAGACTCGGTATGTTTACCATCCTCGTCGAACCGATGATAGACCCCACTCAAAGCGCCTATTCTTCTCCCATTCGCGACTTTGAAGTCTGGATCTCTCAAATTCTTGGGGTATCACTGCCCAGTAAGCAACATAAGTTTACAAAAAATGATAAATCAAGACAAACTGAAATATAAAGAAAAGATTATAAAAAAGCAGACCGCCAAAAAGTCATGAGATTCTAATAATAGTTCAAATGGGGTCAGCCACTATAAAGACCCTAACCATAAAAAAACAACTGTTATAATTCCGTTGCGAGCGTCAAATCCCTTGAATTAAGGTGATTTGGCGCTCTATTGTATATTAGTGAAAGAAATGGGGGAGCAGAGGGACTCCAGGTGCAGGGGAAGCAGGGGGAGCTAGGGAAGATGGGGAATGTTAAACGAATGACAAATGACAATGACTGAAACAATTGTTGTCAAAGTTGGTACATCGAGTTTGACCCATCCAGAAACTGGTCAGCTTGCGCTTTCAACGATTGCGAGACTAGTAGAAACACTGACAAGGTTGCGTTCCTCTGGCTATGGTGTGGTCTTAGTTACCTCTGGCGCAGTGGGAGTTGGTTGTGGACGATTGGGATTAAAGACTCGTCCTCAAACCCTCGCCCTCAAGCAAGCTGTGGCGGCTGTGGGTCAAGGACGGTTAGTGCGAGTCTATGATGATTTATTTTCCAGTCTCGATCAAGCGATCGCGCAAATTCTCTTAAGCCGCCAGGACTTAGTACAGCGCAGTTGTTACGTTAATGCTTACGCGACATTTCGAGAACTATTGCAGCTTGGCGTCATTCCCGTGGTTAATGAAAATGATACCGTCGCTGTAGAGGAACTCAAGTTTGGCGATAACGATACCCTCTCGGCTATGGTTGCGAGTTTAATTGAAGCCAATTGGTTATTCTTATTAACCGATGTTGATCGACTCTATTCGGCTGATCCGCGTCAATTCCCCGATGCTGAACCCATTACCCTGGTGAGCCGGATGGAAGAGTTAGCCGAACTTCAGATACAAACCGGGAACGCGGGTTCCCAGTGGGGAACGGGGGGAATGGTGACCAAAATTACCGCCGCCAGAATTGCCACGAGTGCAGGAGTGAGAACCGTTATTACTCAAGGACGACATCCAGAAACCATCGAAAAAATTTTACAGGGAGAACCATTAGGGACGCAATTTGTCCCCCAACCGCGAACCGAAAACGCCCGCAAGCGTTGGATTGCTAACAGTTTAGTTCCGGCGGGTAAGCTGTATTTAGATCAGGGTGCGGTGAGGGCAATTTGTCAAGGGGGTAAGTCTCTATTAGCTGCCGGAATTACCGCCATTGAGGGTAATTTTAACGCCTCAGATGCGGTACAGCTTTGTGATAGTAATGGGGTAGAAATGGCTAGAGGATTAGTCAACTACAGCAGTCTGGAATTACAGAAAATTCGGGGACATAAATCAGCAGACATTCCCGAAATTTTGGGCTACGGTGGTGCAGAAACAGTCGTGCATCGAGATAACCTGGTTTTGAGTAATGTCTGAACAATGCAACGTCTCTACATAATTCATCATTGCGCCTCATTCCGTTAATTCGCCCTATTGTTGGAAAGAAATCTAACACACGATGGCGGCGTGACACAGACAAAACCCGCCTCACCTTAATGCTGGGCTAACGCGGGTTAAAAAATATTAATTTTAATTCAGGATTAGATCCTCAAGACGCAGTCACTAATCCACTATGCCGCAGTAACGGTTCCGTACTTGGTTCCCGTCCCCGAAATTTCTTGAATACCTCCATCGGTGGCACACCACCACCTAATGCCAGTACCGTATCCCGATACCGCTTCCCTGTATCCGCTACGGCGGCTTCATTCTCTAAACCGACCTCCTCAAAGGCGGCGAAGGCATCCGCACTAAGAACTTCTGCCCATTTATAACTGTAATACCCAGCCGCATACCCACCAGCAAAGATGTGGGAAAAGGCACAGAGGAAGGAATCTTCCGGTAAGGGTTGTAACACTGTGGTGGTTTTAGCAATACGGTGACGCACATCAGCTGGACTTTCCTCCCCACCGGGCTGATAGCGGTGGTGTAGTTCGATATCTACTAAACTAAAGTGTAATTGTCGTAGCATAGCACTACCACTCATGTAAGTACGGGCTGCCAAAAGTTTCTGATAATAATGCTCTGGCAGGGATTCCCCAGTTTCGTAGTGCTTCGCCATTCCCATCAGCGTGGGGCGATCATAACACCAGTTTTCCATAAACTGGCTGGGTAGTTCCACGGCGTCCCATTCCACGTTATTAATTCCTGCTGCCCCAGCATAATCCACCTTGGTAAGCATGTGTTGCAAACCATGACCAAACTCATGGAATAGTGTCTCGACTTCACCAAAGGTCATTAGGCTCGGTTTACCATCAACGGGTGGCGTTTGATTGCAAATTAAATAGGCGATCGGTAAGCGAGTTGTCGTTTTCCCTGCTTCCGTCAGTTTGGCACGACCCACACAATCATCCATCCAAGCCCCCCCACGCTTCTCGGCAGGGCGGCTGTAGGGATCTAAATAGAAGAACGCGATCGCCCCCCCTGTCTCATCTGCTACTTGGAAATAGCGGACATCCTCATGCCAAACCGGAGCAGGTTCATCCGCAGGCGTAACCGTAACCCCAAATAGCCGCTTAATTAAGGCAAACAAGCCATCAAGTACTTGAGGTAAAGGTAAATAAGGACGCAATTCCTCCGCACTGAAGGCAAACTTTTCTTCCCGTTGACGTTCTGACCAAAAACTGATATCCCAGTGTTTCAAATCGCTGGCTTCTGGTGCGCCTTTAGCCGCCGCAAATGCTTTCAACGCTTCTAAATCCTTAACGGCGGCATCGTAACTAGCGCCACGGAGTTCTTCGAGTAATCCCTCTACTGCCTCAACATTGGGTGCCATTTTGCTGGCAAGGCTTAATTCAGCATAACTTCTAAACCCTAGCAGCTTGGATTTTTCTTGACGCAATTCTAGAATTCGCTCAATCAGGGGACTATTATCCAACTCTCCGGAGGAGGCGCGACTAACAAAGGCTTTATAGAGTTTCTCCCGCAAATTCCGACGGGTACTGTGCTGCATGAAAGGGACGTAACTGGGATAGTCCAGGGTGATGCGCCAAGGACCGTGCTCCGGAGTCGCCTTTTCTTCCCCGGCTGCGCGAGCGGCTTGAGCGGCTAAACTCTTTAAGCTAGGGGGTAAACCCTCTACCTCTTCTGGACTTGTTAGGGTCATGCTAAATGCCTTGGTTGCATCTAGGACATGGTTAGAGAACTTTGTGGATAGTTCTGCCAACTCCATCTGAATTTGGTTGAAGCGCTCTCGCACCTCCCCTTCAAGTCCTACACCAGACAGTTCAGCATCTTTAATGGCAGCTTCTACTATCCGCTTTTGGGCTGGCTCTAAACTGCGCCATTCATCCCCATCCCGTAAGGTTTTGAAGGCTTTGTAGAGGGGTTGACTTTGGTTAAGTGTGTTGATGAATTGGACGACTTTAGGCTGAACCGTTTCGTAAGCCTCACGCAGTTCTGGGCTATTTTTCACCCCCATCAAGTGACCCACGATGCCCCAACTCCACCTGAGGCGTTCTGTCAATGCTTCTAGGGGTTCCACTAAACCGTCCCAGGTTGGTGTTACCTTTTCCTCTAGGGCGGCTAATTCCTGCTGGAGTTCAGCTATTAGCTGCGTTATCGCAGGTACAACATGTTTTGGCTCAATCTGGTCAAAAGGGGGTAGTCCCTTTCCACGAAGTAATGGATTCTCAGTCACAGTTGGGTTAGCAATCATGGGTCGCATCGGATAATCAGACTGAAACGGCATGTAATGGCAATACAAGGCAAGCGAACTCTACACTTGTATCAACCCAACACCTGAACCCTCCCTGGGGAGGCGTTAAGGCGCGAAGATTAAATACTTAGCAAGAAGATTTTTTTCAGTCAGTGATCCTTATCATCGTTAATATGAATTTAAATGGTACAAGCCAAAGACTGAATTTATCCCTCAGTGCAGCCGAGGAAGCAATTTTCCAGACGTGCCATTCTGGTCTAGGAGCAGGGGAGAGCAGGGGGAATTCACTCACGCATTATGTCCGACTAGCGACGTGAAGGATCAAGTCGGGGCGGGCGCGAGTTACATCCCTTGTCAGGTAAGAAACGATAGTAGTTTCCGAAGTGAAGAGTCAAAACTCCCCCCATTCCCTCTTCCCCCATCACCTACTTACGCTGGAATACTGATGAGAAGCGTTCTTTGACTTGGCTGACGGTAGATTGAATCAAATTCCCTGGCGTTGCTTGGGGACGAATTGCTACAACGATGGGTTCGTCTTTAAACTCTTTGAGTCGATGACCATATTCCAACTCGCTTTGGCGCTTCCGCAGTTTGGGGAACAGCCGAAATATTCCTTTGAGTAACTCCTCTTCTTGCTCAAATAACGCCTGGTTGATTTGACTGCTGCGATTCACTGCCATTGAGCCAGCAGGTAACCAGGCTTTCTCTCCCTTGATGCGGACATAGATATTGAATTCTGGTAATCCCGACTTTTGCATTTCATCATACTTGCGGGAAGCGGCTACCCGTTTGACTTTGTTTTTTTTTACTTTGTGCTGTTTGGGTTGTACTTTGCCAAAGCCGAGTTGGGTCGTCATATTAAGTTCCTCCGAGAATGTCTTAACAAAAGTTTACCTCATTCTCATGAAACTTGTGCAGCCGACGTTTGGTGATGGGTCTGAAATACAGACACCACGCAAAACAAAGGGCGCAGGTCGGTCATTGGTATCAACTTAAGGCTGAAACCCTTCCTTAATAATCAGAGCTCCCCCCTACCCCCCTTTTTAGATCCCCCTTCCGTCCCCCTTTTAGATCCCCCTTCCGTCCCCCTTTTAGATCCCCCTCCCGTGCCCCTTCAAAAGGGTAGGTAACGGAAGCTTAAGGAGTGGTTTCAGAAGTTGAGTCCTCAGCCTTAGATTCACTCGTCTCGTCACCCATCGGTTTGTCTTCAGTCGCCTTTTCCATGTCTGCCTTGTCTTCAGTAGCTTTGTCAGACATGTCTTTGTCTTCAGTCGCTTTGTCCATGTCTCCCTTTTCCGCCGCCTTATCGGTTGCAGCAGGAGCAGCGTCTTCAGTTGCTGCGTTATCAGGGTTAGCTGGCTCAGTTTCCTCGATAGTCGTACTACCATCCGTTTCTGAGGGAGCGCTACAACCCGTGGCTAATCCCAGACTCAAAAGTGAAGCGATGGCAAATGTAGTAAGGTATTTAACGGTCATAGTCAACTTTTTTGGGTATCCAAGTGGGTTAGGCTTGCCAGACAATTACTGGCTTAAATGCAATTAAAGCGCATAAATGGGAATTTTGGTGAAAAATTTAGTATTTTCTCAAAGAATTACAAAAATTATGGCGCTGATGCCGCAAAACAACCTGTTCTTTGATATAATGGAATGTCTTAATGTATTAAAAGTTAAGTTAGCGCATTTTTCCCAACAAGATACACTTAGATTTTTTCTTCCTGGCACGCTTAGACAGTGGGAAACTGCTCCAGAATTTATCAAAATAAAAATAAACCCATCTAAGTTGCATCAGCGAGCATGAACCGTTGGCAGTTTACTGAAGCCTTTGAAGGATTAACACCACGACGCAGGCAGGTGCTGAAATTGCTCTTGGCTGGCGTTTCGGATCAGGATATCGCTCAATCGTTACATATTGAAACATCAACGGTGAGAAAACACGTTGAGAATCTCTGTTCGGCATTTGGTCTGAAAAATGAGTTTCCTGATGAACGGCGTTCTAAACGAGGAGAGCTAATTGCGCTGTTTGCTAAATACCAACCTGAACTCGTAACACGGCAAAGCCTGAGTGTCACTCACCAGGTGTCATCTGAATTTGTAGATGATGATAATCGAAAGATAGTGAGACGCGAGGAGACGGAAATTTGCGTGACGAGTGAAGTGAGATTAACGATTAAGGATGTGTCCGATTCTCCACTTAATAACCGCGATATATTTATCCTGATTGATCAGAGTGGTTCTATGGTGAGAAAGGATGAAGATACCGGAAAGCAAACTCGTTACGAGTATCTAGCAGAAGTTGTTGAAGGACATATCGCCGCCATTCTGTCAGTCGATTCTGAATCAGAGAATAAAGCAGATAAAAAAAATGCCATAAAGCAGGTTTGTCCGGCTAAAAATTGCGTTTCTGTTTACTTTTTTAGCCGGGAAAGAGTTAAACCTAAACCCATTGTGATTAACGATGCATCTCAAGTTTGGAAGCTGTTTGTCAAAAATAAACCCAAAACCAAAACCTTTGTTTCTCCGACTTTAAATCATTGTGTCAACACTTGGTTAACCGAAGGAAAACCCAAGGGGAAGGGAGCCTTTTTTATTATTTATACGGATGGTCATTTTGATGACGAAGAGGGCTTTGTTCAATGTATTGCTTCAGCCTGTACCAAAATTGAGGATCATAAAGATATTAAGTTTTTTGTTTTGGGATTAGGAAAAGATATTGACATTGAACATTTCTTGGCACTGGATTTTAATGTCAATCAGACGATGAAATTTAATATCTTTGTATTTGATTTGGTTAATGAAGTCGATGATATCATTGAGCTGTTAAAACGTCAGTTAACGGATGATCCGTATCTAGCATTTCCGGATTGGGTCAGAATCCGTCATCCTGATTTAGTTGAGAAGGTAATTAAAGGGAACAGGCAATAGGGAACAGGGAACAGGATGGCGACTGCTATAACTCAAAACTGAATAAGGGCGGGTTTTGCCAAAAAGTTAGGTAAAACAATTAGTGTTTGTCCTTAAACCAGCCCCTACAGACGCTTCAAAAGCACGTATCTACATTTCCTCACTCAACCAATGACGAACGACGAATAACAAATGATAAATCAACATACTCGACGTCCCATAATTACCAAGTCACGCTCAATTGAACCCATATCCGCTATTTGAGGTAAATAACCCCAGCGTTGGAAGCCATATTTTTGAAAGAGTTGCAGGCTGGGTTGGTTGTGAGCAAAGATTAAGGCAACTAAAGTATTGAGTCCTACCTTGGGACTGTGCTTGATGGCTCGTTGCAGCAGTTGTTCTCCTATCCCTCGACGCCGGAAATCAGGAGACACGTAGACGCTAAGTTCAGCCGTAGCATGGTAGGCTGGGCGTACTAAGAAAGACTGAAAACTGAGCCACCCAGCAATTTGACCTGTAGAATTAGATCGTTCATGGCAGTCCATGACCCAAAGGGGGTGTCTGGTTGGTGTATGTTCTTGATACCAAGCGATACGGCTTTCAACCGAGATAGGTTCCAGATCGGCGGTGGCAATACGACTGGGGACAGCCGAATTGTAAATCTCCACGATCGCAGGCAAATCTGCCTCAGTGGCGTCACGGATATACATTAAGACAGGATTAGGGCGACAAACCATAGAATATTGATGCTAAAGGGTTATCTGCGCTCAAACAGGCTTCTTTTTGTGGCACTATTGATTTTTCTTTTCACGCTCATTTTGATTATCTGGCAACTGCAAGGATTGGGTATCGGATTGGGTGCATTGACAGGGACGATGTTTACCCCGATTAGCGGTGTATCCTTTACCGAGGTTCTCACGATTATTGCAACGGTGGGAAACACTACCATAACGTTGATTGCCCTACTCATTCTGTGCCGGATTTTGGATCAAGCTGGGTTTTGGCGAGGGTTAGTGCTAAAATTAGCGGCTCTGGGGATAGGTCAAGGGCGTTTACTGTTCCTTTTGTTCACACTTTTGGGAGCATTGGGAACGATTGTTTTGACCAATGTGGGTATGGCATTAATCTGGATTGCTCCGGTGATGGAGATCCTTGTTCTACTACGCTTGGGGGCTAAAACCGCATTCGCTTTTGTATTTACGGTTAGTTTTATCACTGAAGCGGCTAGCTTATTGTTCCCTGTGAGCAATCCGGTCAATCTGCTTGCGGTAGACTATTTGGGGGTTTCTGGTTTTCGGTATGTTCTGGTCATGACCCCGGTAACACTGGTCGCGATCGCAACGAGTTTAGCGCTCCTCTGGTTCTACTTCCATCGTGACATTCGATGCACCTACGATCTCACTCACCTCCCACCACCACACCATGCCATTCGTGATCCGTTGGTTTGTCGATGGGGTATGGTTATCCTAGGCAGTCTACCTCTGGCATACTGGATGACCCAAGAACATTCTCTGCCAACTTCTATAGTTCCTGCGATCGCGGCGTTGATTCTGCTAGCATTGGCGGGACGTTGGTTTCCCTCCAATACCACACCGACTATTTCTGTGGGCAAGGTTTACCATGACATTCCTTGGCAATTGATCGGGTTTAGCGTCCTGATGTATTTTTTCGTCCTAGGTTTAGGTTACTTTGGGATGAGTCATGCTATCACCCATCAGCTAGAAACCCTCTCCAGTTGGGGGTTAACCCTGACAGCAATAGGAACAGGCTTTCTCGCAACTGGGCTTTCCAACCTATTTCAAAATTTACCCACCGTGTTGCTCAACGCCATAGCAATTTCCGACACAACCGGGAGTGATCCCGCCATTCGGGAAGTAATGGAGTACGCTAATGTAATTGGATGTACCCTTGGGGCAAAAATTACTCCTCTGGGCAGTTTATCAACGTTAATTTGGTTCAAGATTTTAGCGCGTAAAGGTTTGCGCCTGCATTGGTTTTACTATATTCGCCTCAGCCTAATTCTTACTTTACCGATTCTATTTCTCAGCTTGCTGAGTTTAGCCATCTGGCTTCCCTGGCTAATTGCCTAAGTTTTGATTTGTCTTTTGTCTCTTATTTGAAAAAATAAACCTAGCGATAACGATCCAAAAGCTTTATCATAACTCAAGGGTGTATCTGCTTGCCTGACCAAAACAGCTTTTGCCAAAAAACAGACAGACTTCAGACGTAAAGCTGTTATTAGGCTTTTCCGGATAATATAGCGACTCAGCCAAGTCGGTTTAGGCTATGAGAGAAATGTAGTACCATTTCGAGTTGCTCTCACTCGCACAATTGACTCTCATCAATCAGGTAAGTAATCGATGATCATCCAAACAGCAGAACCCCCTATTCTTAAATCTCAGGGAGATATAACACAAAAGAACCATGCGTTTTGTGGTAATCAAGACAAATTTTTAACTCTGACCCTCGATCTATTTTTCATTGCCAGTCCTGATGGCTATTGGCAGCAAGTTAACCCGATGTGTGAGCGAATCCTGGGATATAGTACCCAGGAATTTCAAGCACAACCCTGGATTGAATGGGTACATCCAGAGGATCGGCAAATGACCTTGCAGCAACTGCAAAAGCTCAAGGACTGTGAGGAAATTGTCTCCTTTGAAAATCGCTACCGCTGCAAGGATGGCTCCTATAAATGGCTGTCATGGAACATCACTCTATGCCCCAATCAGGACTTACTATATGCGGTTGCTCGTGATAATACCCAGCGCAAGGAAGCTGAAGCCGCACACCGGGAAAGCGAAGAGCGGTTTCGCTTATTGGTTGATGGTGTCAAAGACTATGCCATTATCATGCTCGATCCAGAGGGTAATATCGTAAGCTGGAATCCTGGCGCTGAACGAATTAAACAATATCACGCCGCAGAAATTCTGGGTCAACATGTCCGTTGTTTTTATACCCCTGAAGATATCGCCCAAGGACAACCCGGTAAGTCCTTAAAAATAGCCGCACAGCAAGGTCGTGTTGAAGAAGAAGGTTGGCGAATGCGTAAGGATGGCTCAACATTCTTCGCTAATGTTGTGATTACTGCCTTACGTGGGGAAGACGGACAATTACGTGGTTTTGCTAGGGTAACACGAGATATTACAGAACGCAAACTCGCTCAGGAATCGCTAAAACGAACAAATGATGAGTTGGAAAAACGAGTCGCCGAACGAACGGCTGAACTGTTGCAAATTAATCAGCGGCTCAAACAAGAGATTGCCCTACACCAGCAAACTGAAGCAGCGTTGGCAGAAGAAACTCACTACGTCACTGATTTATTACAGAAGCTGCAACAAGCTCAAACCAAACTGATTCACACAGAAAAAATGTCAAGTTTGGGGCAAGTGGTTGCTGGGGTTGCCCATGAAATCAATAATCCTGTCAGTTTTATTTACGGCAATATCGATTATGCCATCTGTTATCTGCACGACTTAATGGAGTTAGTCGAACTCTACGGTATTCACTATCCTCAACCCGTAGCCGATATTCAGAAACGAATCACAGAAATTGATCTAGATTTCTTGATGGCAGATATGCCAAAACTATTAAATTCAATGAAGGTGGGATCTAGCCGGATTCGCCAAGTGGTTTTATCCCTACAAAAATTTCTCAAGGCTGACCAAAATGAAATGAAGCCAGCCGATCTTCATGAAGGACTTGAAAGTACTCTTTTGATTTTGCAACATCGCCTGAAACCTAGCGTTGAGCATCCCGAAGTTACTGTGATTAAAGACTATGGCACATTGCCCCCAGTCGATTGTTATGCTGGGCAGATTAATCAAGTATTTATGAATTTGCTCACGAATGCTGTAGATGTATTGGAAGCTTCAGGTCGAGATACTCCCCATCAAATCAGACTTAGCACGGAGGTTCAAGATATTAGTATCAAGAAACCAGGAACAAGTTATTGCCAAAAAATACCTCATGCTGTGATTCGGATTGCTGATAATGGTTCGGGGATGAGTCAAGAGGTCTGCCAAAAACTTTTTGATCCATTTTATACTACCAAACCCCTGGGCAAGGGAACCGGATTGGGTTTATCAATTAGCTATCAAATTATTGTAGAAAATCATGGGGGTCAGTTAACTTGTTGTTCTCAACCGGGTGTTGGATCAGAGTTTGTTATCGCTATTCCAATTAATCCAATAATCACAAGGCTTCCTGAACTTTCATTGACGCCAAGTTAAAGATTGGTGATGTTGATGGGGTACCCAACGCGCTCGCTAGTCGGACATGGCGTTTGACTGTGTAGGGGCTCTTTTCGCTACTATCGTCTCTTACCTCACCAGGGATATGACTCGCACCCGCCCTATCTTCCCCATCTACCCTATCTTGTCTGTCTCATCCCTCATCCCTCATCCTTTCTCGTGGTTTCATAACTGTAGCAGGTAGGTTGGGTTGAGGTAACGAAACCCAACGTTTTACTGGGTTTGTTGGGTAACGCTGGCGCTCTACCCAACCTACAATTTTTCTAAACTAAACCCGCCCTATCTTCCCCATCTACCCTATCTTGTCTGTCTCATCCCTCATCCCTCATCCCTCATCCTTTCTCGTGGTTTCATAACTGTAGCTTCAAAGGGGATAACTCCGACTTTTTCACTCTGAATAGAACGAGCGGCTTGTCGAGATAAATCCAGGGTTCTACCCGGAATATAAGGACCGCGATCATTAATGCGTACAATCACACTATGACCATTTTCTACATTTTTGACCTTCAGATAGGTATCAAACGGTAAGGTAGGATGAGCCGCCGTCAGATCGTGCTGATCATAAATTTCTCCAGTCGCCGTGTACAGACCATGAAAATATTGTCCGTACCAAGATGCTACACCTTCAATGGTATTTGAAGTTTCGACTAAGTTGTACATCTGCTTTTGGGCGTCTGCCAAACTTAATGGTGATTGCCCTAAAGCTAGACGCAAATTATTTGCCCATTCAATTGCGAGAAGTTCTCGATGCTGATCTAAGTCTTTAGTTAAGATATCATCCAATTTTAATAATACGCGATCGCCTGCTTTCATTACAGGTATTCCATCAGACAGCATGGCTCGTACCGATGAATTTATCTCTGATACATCCGATGACTCACAAAACAACAGCGTGAGATTTTGTGCCATCTGTTCAGCTTGCTTTTGAGTCGGCAATTGGGCAATCGCTCGTCCTTTAACCACAACCTGGAATTGCTGCTGCTCTGCTGAATGTTCTAGTTTATTACTCCTTTGGGTATATTGCAAAAAGCCTCGTTTTCCCCTTCTTGTCTGACTCTTGTTTCTGCCACGAACTCGTGTTTGAGAGTGAGAGCTGATGACAACTATAGACTCAGCCGAAATTTTGTCTTTTGAGACAACGGGTTGACCCCAAGAAAATAAATTCTCGATCATTTTCCAGATTTTCTGGGGTAGACTAGCATTTGAGAGACGATTGGCAGATGAATAATTTACTGAAGCTGATGAAGAATGATAGATGGATTTGGATTTACCCCCATCATCCGGGGAATCTGACTTGGCTGGACAGGTAACAGGTTGAGCTGTGCTATCCCTAAATGGATGAGCCGCAACCGTAGCCGTCTCGGCAAGGGGAAATGGTAAACTTAAATCATGAGTTAATCCTGAATAGGCAAGTGCAGTTACTTGAGACTTGTTAGACCAGACTTCTGAATCAACTGGGGATGAAAAAACACGAGGTGTTGGTTGTTCTAGTGGGCTGTTAACAACGGATAAAACTTTAGCAGGCAAAGCATTGGCAATATAATCGGGTACTCTGAATAGACCTTGGCTGGATGCCAGCAAACAGCTCACCCAGGATGTTGTCCAAACTAGTCCAAAAAAAGTCATGATCTTGAATATAGTCCTGCTGTAAAATGCACTGCCTTGACTCACACAGTCATTCAGTATACAGAAATCTGTAGTTTTGCGCTCCCTTTTAAGAAAATTTACTCAAAAACAATTCCTAGAGGCAGAGTAACCTGATGATTGATTGCCTTTTTGACAATGAACAAAATTTATTGCTCTGGCTTACCCATATAAAATTCTAATTGGTTTTATGAAATATTATTAATTAATAAAACCTAAATAGTTTAATTTTTATAGTAGAACATTCGTCATTTGTCATTCGTCATTCGTTAGGCAACAGAGAACAGGGAACAGGTAATTGAAAAGCAGTTTCAGGTCTTATGCCATTGGTGCTTGGGCAATTCTCCCTCATCTTCCCCATCTCCCCGCCCTATAGCTTCCCCTGTTGCATGGGCAATGCTAGGATGACATTTGCCGCTTCTGGTGAGGTATTGATGGCAGAAACACTTTTCTTTAATGCGTTGCGTGCAGCTATTGATGAAGAAATGGCTCGTGATGACACGGTATTCGTTCTCGGTGAAGATGTGGGTCACTACGGTGGGTCATACAAAGTTACCAAGGATCTGTATAAAAAATACGGTGAACTGCGGGTTCTGGATACTCCCATTGCCGAAAATAGTTTTACAGGTTTAGCCGTGGGCGCAGCGATGACGGGGTTGCGACCGATTATTGAAGGCATGAATATGGGCTTTCTACTCCTGGCATTTAACCAAATTGCCAATAATGCTGGGATGCTGCGTTACACGTCTGGCGGTAATTTCAAAATTCCCATGGTGATTCGCGGACCCGGTGGGGTGGGGCGTCAGCTTGGGGCGGAACATTCTCAACGACTCGAAGCCTATTTTCAAGCGGTTCCGGGTTTAAAAATTGTCGCCTGTTCAACTCCTTACAATGGCAAGGGATTGCTCAAAGCGGCGATTCGGGATGATAATCCGGTTTTGTTCTTTGAGCATGTTCTCCTTTATAACTTAAAGGAAGATTTGCCAGAGACGGAGTATGTACTACCTTTGGATAAAGCCGAAATTGTCCGAGAGGGCGAAGATGTTACCATTCTTACCTACTCACGGATGCGTCACCACGTCACCCAGGCGGTGAAGTCTCTGGAACAAGAAGGGTTTGATCCAGAGGTGATTGACTTGATTTCCCTGAAGCCCTTGGATTTTGAAACCATTGGCGCGTCTATTCGCAAAACCCATCGGGTAATTATTGTGGAAGAATGCATGAAAACTGGTGGTATTGGGGCGGAGGTGACTGCATCAATCAATGAACGGTTCTTCGATGAACTGGATGCTCCTGTCTTGCGGCTATCATCTCAAGATATCCCCACTCCCTATAATGGCACTCTGGAAAGCTTGACCATTGTCCAACCCCAGCAGATTGCTGAGGGAGTAAAAAAGATGCTGGAACTGCAGATTTAAGCCTGTTGAGGTTCATCGTTCGTTGGGCGGTGAACCATTACTTAAGATGAATGGCACGCTCAGATGAGGCTGGTGGGCACTGCCCACCCTACATCACTTATAGGGCGGTGAGTGTGAATAGTGCAAGATATGAGTAAAAAGAGATTATCATAGCATTTGTTGCGGCGGGTCATAGTTATGCAAAGACAGCGTTCGTTAGTAGCCCTGATTCTAGTCCTGATCATTCTGGCAATTGTGGTGCTGGTGAAGATTCCTCTCCAGCAGGGACTCGATTTGCGGGGTGGCGCACAACTGACGATTCAGGTAAAAACCACAGAGGAAATTCCCGAAATTTCGCCGGATCAGTTGGAGGCTGTTAAAAGTGTTGTTGACCGTCGAGTTAATGCTCTGGGTGTTTCTGAATCTCAAGTCCAAACCATTGGCTCAGACCAAATATTGGTGCAACTCCCTGGTGTGAATGATCCACAGCAAGCCGAACGGGTGCTAGGGGGAACCGCACAACTTGATTTCCGCAAGCAATTACCGGGTACAGAAGCACAGCTTCTGATTGAAGAAAATGTGCGCCAGGAACTGCTATTTGAGCAAGCCGCTCTACGGGAGAGTGAAGAAGGTGGTGATCAAGAGGCG
Organism: Coleofasciculus sp. G3-WIS-01; assembly: GCF_040223135.1. Classification (NCBI taxonomy): domain Bacteria; kingdom Bacillati; phylum Cyanobacteriota; class Cyanophyceae; order Coleofasciculales; family Coleofasciculaceae; genus Coleofasciculus; species Coleofasciculus sp. G3-WIS-01. The sequence continues at coordinate 15,949 of NZ_JAVJZI010000249.1, read as the reverse complement.
ATCGCAGAAAATATAGCGGCTTTGGAACGCTCGGACGCCGCGATCGCACAATTGTTTGAGAAGACAAATGTAACTGGGAAAAACCTGGAATATGCCCGCGCTCAACCGACTCAAGCCGGAAATGGTTGGGAAGTCGCGATCCGATTTGATGCTGCAGGGGGACAAGGATTTGCCGAACGGACGAAAGACTTGGCGGGTACCGGTCGCAGTATTGGCATTTTCCTGGATGACTCCCTGATCAGCGCTCCCACCGTGGGTCCAGAATATGCGGAAACGGGTATTAGTGGCGGCGGTGCTGTAATTACCGGGAATTTTGATGTGCAAAGGGCGAGTGACTTAGCCGCTCAACTTCAAGGTGGTGCGTTACCGTTACCCGTAGAAATTGTGGAAAATCGCACCGTGGGGGCTACCCTGGGACGAGATAGTATTCAACGCAGCGTTTATGCAGCAATTGGCGGTTTAATTTTAGTCTTGGTGTTCATGGCAATCTACTATCGTCTCCCCGGTTTAATTGCTGATGTTGCTCTGACTATCTACGCCCTACTCACCCTAGCCACATTTGCCCTGATTGGTGTCACCTTAACCCTTCCAGGCATTGCTGGGTTTATTCTCAGTATCGGGATGGCGGTAGATGCGAATGTGCTAATTTTTGAACGGACGCGAGAAGAATTACGCGAGGGAAAAACCCTGTATCGCTCTGTGGAATCAGGCTTTTATCGAGCATTTTCCAGTATTTTAGACTCGAACCTGACGACTCTGATTGCTTGTGCGGCTCTATTTGGGCTCGGCTCAGGTTTAGTTAAGGGCTTTGCCGTTACCCTAGGGATTGGAGTTGTAATCAGTATGTTTACTGCTGTTACCTGTACTCGCACGTTCATGCTGTTGTTGGTTTTAGGATTTCCTGGGGTACGCCAGAAGCCGGAACTGTTTTGTCCGAATCTGATATCGTCTCAGTAAGAATGCAGGGGGAGCAGGGGGAGCAGGAACGGGTGAGAGGTATTCGTAGGGGAGAAGCATTCGCGCCCAAATATGTCGGTGTTGTGTCAAAGACAAGTTCGCGAATGCTTCGCCCAATCCCTAATCACCGATTCCCTAATCACCAATCAACAAATGACGAATGACTAATGACAAATGACTAATGACAAATGACCAAATTTAGTGTAATCAAACAGCGATCGCTCTGGTGGATAATTTCCGCCGTAATTATCTTGGCTGGTATCGTTTCGATGGCGATTTCCACGGCACAGCTGGGAGCCCCTCTGCGCCCCGGTCTCGATTTTGTTGGCGGGACACGCCTACAGGTTGAACTTGATTGTACTGTACCCGGTAACTGCGACCAACCCATAGACCTGGCACAGGTGCGTGAGGTTCTCAATGAACAGGATCTGGGTAGTAGTACGATTCAGCGTATCGGTGCTCAACAACAAGGCTTGACGATTCGTACCAAAACCTTGGATGTTGAACAGCGCACTGAGTTACGCAAAGCTCTCAGTGAAACCATTGGCGCATTTGATCCCGAATCGACTCAAATTGATACCGTAGGTCCCATCCTGGGACGGCAGTTATTTACATCCGGTTTACTGGCATTACTCGTATCCTTTTTCGGTATTCTTGCCTACCTCTCCTTGCGGTTTAAGTTTGACTATGCTTTTTTGGCTTTTATTGCTTTACTTCACGATGTCTTGGTCACTGTGGGTATTTTCTCCATTTTGGGTTTAGTCCAAGGTGTAGAGGTTGATAGCCTTTTTGTCGTCGCTCTCTTGACAATTATTGGATTTTCTGTTAACGATACCGTAGTTATTTATGATCGCATCCGGGAAGTGATTGCCAAGCATCCCGACCAACATATTGATCAAATTGTTGATGATGCGGTTAATCAAACCCTAAGCCGATCCATCAATACCACCTTAACTACCCTACTCTCCTTAGTGTCTATTTTCTTGTTTGGCGGAGAAACCCTAAAATATTTTGCCCTAGCCCTAATTGTGGGGTTTATTGCAGGTGCGTATTCGAGTATTTTTGTTGCCAGTACCCTCTTGGCATTCTGGAGAGAGCGCACAGGTCAAACCCAAGCCACTCAGGTTATCGAAGCTGAATTTCCCGACAAAATGTAATTGGAATTGCCCTTAATAATGGAGCCGCCAGACACCCAGACTTCTCAAACAAGTCCAGATCACCTTGATCCAAGATTAAGAGTAAAAATTCAGCGACTCCATCAACTCACGGTTTATGGTCGTTGGTTATTTGTGGGTATCCTTTGGATTAGTATAGCTCCACTTAGTCTCTGGGGTTGGCGTTATGAGTTATCGTTGTTGCAAGAGCATTTTACCTGGTCAGGTTTACGGTATAGTATTGCATTTAACCGTCTGCCTATTTTAGGTCTAGCCCTCTGCATTGGGATGACGACGGCGGTTTTAGTTTGGCAAAGTCGTAATATTCTATTCGGAATTCCGCCCGCCGAAAAACAGCGCTTGGCGCATCAGGTGCGTCGGATTTGTCATCAAGGTCCAAGTCATCCCCTGTGGAAATGGGTTTGCGATCGCACTTAAGTATCCTAATGCGGCTTGAATAAGCTCTAATTGAATTTTTTCTCGCCATAGTTCCACGCCTTCTGCTATATCACCTACTAACAAGTTGCAGCTTTCCCGATATCATCATCGTGGCTTCGGTTGCGGCTATACTCAAGCCTGTCATTTCTGTTGCTGGTAGATTAGTGTTCAAGTCAAATTTGAACTGAGCATCCTTGAGTTGAAATATTGGAACAATTTGCTCGACGATTTGAATCTGAAAGATTTGTTCAAGTTGCTCGCTATCCAAGACTCCGTTATTTTTTAGCCATAACCCCAAAGGTTGATGATTCAGGAAGCAACGCTGTAATAATTTGCTTAAGACGCGATCGCTCACCCATTGATCGCGCTGGAGCAGGGATATCAAACCCCCTCCATCGCACCGATTGGCGGCGGCGACAATTTGACCTTGAGCAATCCAGATGTAGTGATTGGGAATTGGTGATTGGTAATTGAGATAATTCTGAAATCTACTTGGTTTCCTTGTCTCCTCTATTCTATTGACTACGTTTGACCGCAAGTTTATATAAGGCGCTAATGAGACAGCGCTTAAGGGGTGAATTGATAGTACACCTGTTTTCCGCCCTTGATCGAGCCACTTAAAAATCGTTGGTAGAGGAAAATCCGTGAAGGTGCCTTGAGTACACATCGTTTTAACCCTGATAATTAGTAGTTGTTTTATAGGAGTCTAGCATAGCAATAGAGGTTTAATTTTATAGTCATTAACTGTTTACCCTTTTGGACGTTAGCAAGTATTAAAACTAACTAAATTATTCTTAATCATTCGGATAAGATAGGATAAAAATATCTCCCATTTTCACTATAGTGAGTTCCTTCCTCCTTGTCTGTTGGATAATGTTCTAAAATTTCCTCTAAGTAGTCGAACCCAATTAAACTTGAGCGTGAAGACAAGAGAACTCTTAATCGCAAGGATTTGACGCTTGTTAACATTTCTTAGTACAGCGAACAACATTTATGTCCAGGTACTTAGGATGTTAATTTTTACAAAATATACATTTTTGTTGGAAAAAGTTGGTTTTTGTGGAAATGTCCATTAAAATAAAATATAGGGTAACACGATTTTATGATAAATGAAGAGTACAGAAGCTCTAGCGGTACTGAGTAAGATTCTCCGTGATCCACCACTGAGTAACATTCAAGAACAAGTCTTTCACTATACTTGGCAAGGGTTAACCTACACTGAAATTTCGGCTAAGATCGGGTATGAAGAGAGTTATATCCGAGATGTTGGTGCAAAACTTTGGCAACGCCTTTCTCAGATTTTTGGGCAAAAAATTACTAAAAATAATATCAATACTGTATTTGATTACTATATTTTAAACGGAAAAAGAGATAGTTCAGAGCAACCTCCTTTAGCCACTTCAAATCCTACTATGTTAAACCCAACCCTAACACCGGAGCGGTTAGAATTTCCTGGTAGTCCCCTGCCGCTCAACTCAGCCTTTTACATCAATCGCCCCCCCATCGAAGAACTAGCTTATGGGGAGATTGACAAACCCGGAAGTATCATTCGCATCAAAGCGCCCTCGAAGATGGGAAAAAGCTCTCTGCTCCAGCGGATTATCGCTCACGCTAAAGCCCAAGGGTTCCACACGGTTAATCTCGATTTCCAGCAAGCCGATGAATCTGTTTTTGTCAACCTAGATAAATTTCTGCGCTGGTTTTGTGCTAACGTCGCTCGGCAGTTGCAGATCAAACCTAACCTAGATGACTATTGGGATGACGATATTGGTAGCAAAGTTAGCTGCACCTTCTATTTTCAAGGATATTTGCTGGAGCAAATTGACACGCCGATTCTCCTGGCATTGAATGAAGTCAATCGCCTATTCGAGTATGAGACAATTGCCAGCGAGTTTCTGCCGTTATTACGTTCCTGGCATGAAGAAGCCCAACTGGATGAGAGCTTACAGCAATTGCGTTTCGTTGTGGTGCATTCGACGGAAATTGATATTTCATTAAATATTAATCAATCTCCCTTTAATGTGGGACTACCAATTCTTTTGCCAGAGTTGACGTTAGAGCAGGTGCAGGAATTAGCCCGTCGTTACCAACTGAATTGGACAGATGGTTTTCAATCTGCTGAATTGATGGCAATGGTGGGAGGACATCCTTATCTAGTTCAATTGGCACTTTATCACCTATGTTGCTCCGATCTCACCTTAGCGCAGTTATTAGAGGAAGCACCAACCCTTTCCGGAGTCTATAGTCATCATTTGCGACGTCAATTCGCCACGGTGGAAAAGAATCCGAAGTTACTGGCGGCGCTGAATCAGGTGGTTATGGCAACACAGACTGTGCATTTAGATGCGATCGCGGCGTATCAATTAGAGAGTATGGGGCTGATCACACTACAGGGAAATCAGGCGACAATTCGCTGTGAGTTATATCAGCTTTATTTTAAGGAGCAACTCTCCCTCAAATCACCGGCAGATCCGCGTATTGGACAGTTGGAGCAGGAGAATCAACAGTTAAAGTATTTATCGACGATTGATGATTTAACTAAGCTGGCTAATCGGCGTGACTTTGACCATCACCTTGCCCAAGAATGGCAAAGATTAGCTGAACAAGAAGTTCCCCTGGCACTTATTTTAGCTGATATCGACTTTTTTAAGCTTTTTAACGATGCTTTTGGTCATTTGACGGGAGACTTCTGTTTGCAGCAAGTCGCCCAGGCAATTCGTGAGTGCGTTAAGTATCCAGGGGCTTTTGTTGCTCGTTTTGGCGGCGAAGAATTTGCCGTAATTGTGCCGCAAATGGAGGGGTGTCAAGCGGTACAATTGGCAGAGCAAATCCGAGAACATGTCAAAGCATTAAATATTACCCATGATCCTTATCGCATCTGCGGCTATTCCTCAATTCTTACTCTGAGTGTGGGTGTAGCTTCGATAATTCCCCATCCAGAAGATGATCCATTAAATCTGGTGCAGGCGGCTGACGAAGCACTGTTGGAGTCAAAACGACAGGGACGCGATCGCGTGACGTTCAGGTAGAGACGTGAAGGTGGCAGGTCTGTCAATTGTAGGGGCGGGTTTAGCCACTCAATCTTGAATCCTACCGATAATGTATGTAGCAAAACCCGCCCTGACTAACCTGTAAACTAGGTTCCTCAAATCCTTACAAATGACCAATAAATGACGATCTCCGCCGTTAACTTTCATTGCGCCTACCTACTTACATTTGGGAAGGGCGGGTTTTGAACCAACCTGATTATCAATCGCGAGACGAAAGTTCCTAAACCCGCCCCTACACACATAATTAAAACTTTTCGTTGGAGTCAGTTACAATTTGATTTTTGTTGATTTACACAACTTAACTAGCAAAAAATTGGTGATAATTATTCTCATTTACTCACGAGTTTACGTGGGTGCAGCGATTTGGTAAGATTGAACGTCTGGGGAAGTATATCATTTTTTTCGCCAATCCTGTCCTTTATCCGCCAAAAAGCCTGATTTAGCGTCAATGCTGCGTCAGATTAGCACGTTAAAGCGCAATACAACTTACAGACTGGATGCATGTATTTTTGTAAAAAATGGAATCTTTTTTTGACAAAATTGATGAGATGTAGTATAGTGCTTGGGCGCGATCGCATCAATGCTCCTGTTGGCAAAGTCGAAAAAACCCATTCCCCAACCCCCTTGAATCTTTCTGCGCCATCATGAATTTGTAGGGGCGGGTTTAGGGATCAATCGTCAGGGTTTCCCCCAACTGGAGTACAAAACCCGCCCTGGCTCTAAATCGGGCTTGCTACATTAATGTAGTGGCGTGGTACAGCAACCTCTAATTGTCATTCATCGTCCAAAATGGGATATAACGTTGTCATTGAAATGGTTACCCATGAACATTCCTACTGCCCTAGTCAATGAACTGAAGCTCTACCTCAAACACCGAACCGACAATGGTGATCTAGAAGCGAAAACTTTATTGACTCAAATTGAACAGTTTACTAGCTCCCCCACAGCCGCAGATGAACAAGCCTTGTATTCCCAACCGCCAGAGGGGTTAGATGTAGGGTGTTGATCTTTTTGTCATTTGTCCTTGGTTAGAACAAGTTTTCCCGACAGATATTCAACATCCGCTGATCATTCTCACTCAGTTGACCAACAGGTTGATACTGATCAAGGCTAACAGTATAGGGATAGGTTAAGGTCTCGTAAGTGCGGTCTAAATTTAGCTGACTCCCCGTCGCCGCCACCGAGGTTTGTTGCTGATTCTCGATGGTGTGAGCTAAAGCGGTTTGGTCATAGGGGTTGACAACCTGGAGATTCATCTGTTTAGATTCTAGGGTGCCATAAAAACAGCTAAATTCAGATTGAGGTAAGTAAAGTACCCCAACTAGCTGTCCTTTATTGGCTTGAAACACAATATATTCTTGACCAATCTGATCCGGTTGAGAGGATTGACCATAGAGGTAAGTACCATCAGGGATTAAGGTGGCTGAGGCGGATACAGTAGATTGATTCGGTTCCACAGCAGCACTGTCCACGGTTTGCTTGAGTTGTTGAGCGACGGCTGTTGGTCTACTGGAGACATTCATTGTTAGTCCTACCGTTAGCAGTAACCCGGTTAAGGGTAAACGCCAAGGAAAAAACGGTTGACGTTGGGACTGTAAAAACTCAATGAATCGGCTAATCACCGTGGTATCCTCCTTGAAAATAATATAGAAACACCCTTAAAAAATCTGAAATCCTAGCACACAGTTGGTAGCCGCCCTAATTTTTGTTAAAGTAGACTTAAGCTAAAGTAGAGGTTAACAAGGCATCCTTGCTTTCTATCAAAGCTTGAATCTGTCTCTGTTTTGTCCTGCCTTTATCCGGTTTCTCAACCGTCACATTTGGCACGGGCAAGAGTATGGTTTTTTGTACTTTGATAGAGGTCTTCATCACCCTTAAGTTAAAAATAACGGATTATCCGCCAGTGACGATTCCCTCAAAGGAATGAAAACTCACTCACCCTTCAGAAAGGGTTCATAAGTTGACACGCCAATTTAAGAGGATTCAATCCCTAGTCCTGGTATTGCCTAAAAAATTAATATTTTTTTACAAAAAAGTAGTAGGGGTTTGGTTACCAAACCCCTCCCCTATTGGTTACCAAACCCCTACAGTCGTCGAAGGGGGGTTAGGCAAGACAGGGCAAATCCCAACCAACCCTAACTCGCTATATATTCCCGCACATTCCCATGGCGTCGTCTTAGCTGGGCTAAGGCTTGATGCTCTAACTGGCGTACCCGTTCGCGACTGAGATTGAGTCTCTGTCCGACTTTTGCCAAAGACAGTTCATTCCCATCTTCTAAGCCAAAGCGGAGTGCCAAGACTTCCCGTTGTTGGGGGGTTAATTCTGCCAGGAGATTATCTAAATCTTGGCGTAGGGATTCCTGAGTTGTGTAATGAACCGGCGTCGGACCACTATCTTCCAAGAGGTCAGATAATTCTGTATCTTGGTTATCACCCACTCGCACATCCAGGGATACGGGTTGACGGGCAATGCTCAAATACTCGCGAATCTGGGCAGGTTCTAACTCTAACTCCTGACCAATCTCAGCCGGTGTCGCGTTACGACCCAATCTCTGAGACAGTTCTCGTTGAACTTTCTTAATCTTATTCAACTTTTCGGTAATGTGAATCGGTAACCGAATAGCGCGGGCTTGCTGGGCGATGGCGCGGGTGATTGCCTGACGAATCCACCAGTAAGCATAAGTGGAAAACTTATAACCTCGCGTTGGGTCAAATTTCTCCACCCCTCGCTCTAATCCCAGGGTACCTTCCTGAATCAAGTCCAGGAATTCCATGTTACGCTTCTGATACTTTTTCGCGATCGCAACCACTAGGCGCAGATTTGCTTCAATCATCTTGCGCTTAGCTCGCGTTCCCTGGTTTATAATTTTCTTGAGGGCTGGTTCTTCTAAATTAACCTGTTCCGCCCACTCCTGTATCGTCGGTTCGCGCTGCATCGTTTCCGCTAAAGCATCTTTTGCCTCCAACAGCGGCATCATCTGCTGCACTTGCTTACCATAGACAATTTCTTGCTCATGGGTCAGTAGTGGCACGCGACCGATTTCATGCAGATAAGTGCGAACCATATCTGCCGAAAATGTGGGCTGCTTGGTCGTTTTGGATTTGGTGTTAACAGTGGGCATCTGTGAGTAGTGACTCCGTAAACGAGCAATAAATCTGTCGCGGATTTTGACCTCAAAAGCAAAAGCTATAGCCATCTCTCACTTTGAGGATATGTGCGCGAAGCGGTGGTTTACATCTACTAAAAGATGTATAGACTCCTACCTGTATTGACTTGAGTAGGAGATCTAACCGTAGACAGGAGTTAAAGCGATTGACTCAGTAAATTGTCTCTTCGTTGATTCTGCTGCGTTTCCCAGCTTACTAACTCTGGGCTAGGAACAGGGGCGAATGCGAAGTCAGTATGAGTTTGCCTTAACTCTATAGTATTACACCTTTAGACGACGGTAAAGAGGTAAAGGTTCAACATTTCGGAAAAATGATCTGGGTGTCGCATCTGCTACTTCTCCTCCTGATACCGCAAAGGTCTAACCGATTGACATTCTCTCCTAATTACTATGATCACCTAAAACACCGAGAAACGGATAGAGTTAATCGGGGAAATAACCGAACTGATTCGGGTATAGATATCCTCCCAATCCCTTATTCTGGCACGATGCCTTTTTCGTGATTCGGGGACTGTTGAGGACGTACTGTTGAGGACGCGAGAAGGTGATCCAGGAAAGATTCCCAGGAGATTAAACGTCGCTAAATTTATTTCATCTTTTTTCCTATTCTCCCAATCACTCCAATACCAAATTCTCCCCCACCCTGTCCAGATGGAAGAGGTTTTTTGGTGCAACTTGATAACCATTGATAATAGCAGGAGTGAGCGCTAAATCCAAGCCTTTATGTCAGAATATTATCATTTTTCCTTTGTCATTTGTCCAATGTATCCCTTTTGTTCTCAGGACAATAACCCAGGATTCAGAGGTAACCCTCTAGGAACTACTTACCAGAGACGTTCCCAGCAAACAAGCTCGCTCCAACTTCACACCATTTAGATTGGCGTAATCAAGTTCAGCACAAAGCAAATTTGCGCCCGTCAAATTAGCCCCCGCCAGATTCGCCCCACGCAAATCCGCTTCCTCACAATTGGCGTCACACAAGCTAGCGCCTTGTAAATCCGCCTGGGATAAATCCGCCCCCTTGAGATTAGCACTGTTGAGATTCGCCCCCCGCAGATCAGCCCCACGCAAATCAACGCCCTGGAGGTTGACACCCATCAGATTCGCACCACTCAAAAATGCTCCCGCAAAGGATACCTGTGCCAAGTTAGCGCCCATTAAATTCGCGCCTCGGAGATTGCTCCCGCGCAAATCAGCCCCAGTCAAATTCGCTTGCATCAGGTTAGCGCCCAAACAATTTGCCCGCACGTCAGCAGACACCAGTTGAGCGCACAGCAGCTTAGCGCCATCGAGACGGGCACCATTGAGATTCGCTCTCGACAAATTCGTACCCACCAGACTAGCGCCCGCCAAATTAATCTGTTCAAGTTGACCCCCAGACAAATCTTCGTCATCTAGATTAGCGCCTGAGAGTTGCTTGATTTTTCCTGCCCGAATTGCTTCGATTTCCATCAATTTTCCTGAGTGACTTAAACCTTACGACGAAACATTTGATTGGGCTTCCTGAGGGGAATGGGAATCAATCAACCACATCCCTGCGGCTATTTTAGGTTGATTTGCCTGTAAACTCATACCCTGTTGCATTCCCATCACCAGTAGTTCTAGAGCCTCAAGCAGTTTGGGGTCAAATACTGTACCCGCCGACGCCTGAGAGTCGTTAAGTGCTTTTGCCAAAGGATTCTCTTGGGATTGATAGTCCTTGAGCCGCTGTTGAAATGTGGTCATCAGTGCTAAAATTCTCGACTCCAAGGGAATCGCATCATAAGCCAAACCATCCGGTTGTCCGGAGCCATCCCAATGTTCGGTTTGGTGGGTGATAATGTGAGCAATTGCCTGTAATTGGGGCATGACACGCAAAACCGAGGATTTGGGCATCACCTCTTGTTGATCTACCGCCTGTTGCTGCACTGTGGATTTGGCTGGTTCTAGGGCATCCTCTACTCCTTGTAAGGGGGCGAGGCGATGCAGCAATCCCGCTAATCGCAGCCGTTTGATTTGCCAGGCGGGTAGATCAAGCAATTGACCCATCGCTTCACAAAGGGTTGCCACTTCCGCCGCTGCCATGGGATTGGTTACATCCGCTTGATCAATGAGCTGTGCCATCCGCAAAAATGCCTGCACCTTATTAGACACTAGATTATTATCTAAGTCTTGCTCGGCAAGGGGCAAGTTCTGAAGTGGCTCATCCTCAGTTTGGTGTAATTCTTGTTCAAAGCTTTCGAGATAATCGACGACGCGAGACACAACCTGCCCAATATCATCACGTTTTTTGCTACCAAAGGATGCCGTAATCTGTTGCGCTTGTTCGCTTAGGCTCTTTTGTAAGGATTGATCATAACCACCAATGTGTGCGATCGCCAATTCAATCGTTTCCCGAACCAGTTCCGGCTCAAATGTCCAGAACCCATAAAACTTGCGCTCCCGATCCTCTTCGGGTTGTCCTTTACTGCCATAATCAGCGGCGGATAACTCTTGACATAAGACCATTGCCGTGTATGTCTCCGACATGATTATCAAATGCCACTCTTGAGCCACTGGATCAGAGGGTTCTAAATCCACGAGCGTCACATTAGCTCGCTGGCTGGTGGGATGTTCAGCAAAACTGGTATCCCCTGTCGCCATAATCACCACTTGAGACGAGTGTTCCGCCAAATCGTTATAGCGTTCTGCCTCTTGCAAATACCACTTTCCCTGTTGAAACGCCGCAATCAGCAGAGGTTTTCCCTGTGACTCCAATATGAAGTCTTCTAAAGCATGACACAGAGCAATCAGGGTGTTTTTGTGATAAACGCCAAAATTCAGCGGTCGCTTACCGCCGCGATGAGCTGTATCTAACTTTTGTAATATTGAGCCTTGCAGCATGATCAAACCTTGTCTGTTGGGGGTTCAGGGAAAAGGGGCACAGGGAAAAGGGGGCGGGGGTGAGTTTTTCCCGATTATTTTATGTTAATTATGATACATTTTCCGGTTGAATTTCTCCAGGCTGCCCCAGTGGATGATCGACTCAGAGAATCAATTACCGGGCTGTAACCATTTGTTTAGGCAGCGTTTTGGCTGGGGCTTCAATCGGAGCCGCTAAAGCATCCTCCAAATTCGCACACCCCAAACGTTCCTCTAAAATTTTCATCACTTCGCGACCAAAATCATCGGGATTTTGCCGCCAAGCTTGCAGACAAACTTCACCCAAGAAAGAGCCTAAGGGTTCGGGATTCCAGAGTAGCTTTTTCGCTGTCCAGGGCATTAAACTCATTGGATCATAGTCTTTTTGGATAATATTATGCTCAAAGGCATAGGCTTCCAAATGAGTATGAGGTTGCAGTCCGATAAAGAAGATAGCAGGTTCTACCTTATCAGCACCAAAGATTCGCTCTAACTCCCGGTGATAGGCAATGGTTTGGCGAATGGTGTCCGGTCGCTCATCTATTACATTAAAGGAATAGTTGACCGAAACCAAGTCATTAAACCCCGCCGCTTTCAAATCGCGACAATTTTGCAACACGGTGCGGAGGTTATATCCCATCCGCATCTTACGCACTAATTCCTGGGAACCACTGGTAATGCCGATTTCAAAGTAGTTCATCCCGGTTTTCACCATCAAGTCGCACAATTCGGGGGTGAGATTATCCGCCCGAATATATGCCGCCCAGTGAATATCCCTCATCCCAGAGTCGAGAATCTTCTGCAACAGTTCCACCGCATCGTCGATAAACTTCCGTGCTGGGATAAACTGAGCATCGGTAAACCAGAAGTTGCGGATACCTCGGTCATAAAGCTGGCGCATTTCGGCGACAACTTCATCAGCGGGATTAATCCGTACCTTTTTGCCTTCGACTACGGTGTAGATGCAGTAGCAGCAGTTGTGGGGACAACCACGTTTAGTTTGCACGCCGATATAAAAATCACTCTCTTGAAAATAATAATCAAAAGCCGACCAGATACTTTGGATATAGTCGTAGTTACAGGCGGTTTTTTCTAGGGGAGTTGGGCTCTCATGAATCATGCGATCGCGCGGCTGAGTCTCACCCACCACATAACAGCGCTCATCGGCAAAGGATTCACCCCGCAGGAGTTTCTCTAATAGGGTTTCACCTTCACCCACGGAGACAATTGTCCCTTTGGGTAATTTAGTCTTGAGTTGTTCATAAAATACGCTAACCGCACCCCCGCCGACAATCAGACGTGCCTCTGGGTTATAGTTACGGGCGCGTTTAAGTCCTCGACTAATCAGCCCTAAGTTACGCCACAGTTCATTGTAATAAGCGGCGGCTAAACGTAATCCACCGATCGCCCCGCGTACCTTGACAAAAGGGTTACTGGCATAGTAGAACTCAAAGGCATTTTGTAAGGGATTCCCCCCCCTACCGCCAACTGGCGCATAAATTTGAATATCCCGCCAGGAGAATACCAAAAGCGTCGGTTGAAATTCGTCAATACAAGCATTGAGCGATCGGGAAAAATCCAGGGGAGGTACGGTGCCTAAGTCAAAGATGCGCTGTTTTACCTCTGGGAAGAGTTTGTGAACGTGATCGGCTAAATAAACAACCCCAATCGGGAAAATTGGGTTGCAGGGTAGGCGAACATAAAGAATTTTTTCTGACATTGTAAATTTCATCTGGGGTAAATCGGCTTTTATGAATAAGGTTGGCTGTCTTGAACTTGGCATGTATCAAGTGCAATTTGGCTGAAAACCCCGTGGACGCGGACGCTTAAGTCATCATCTACCGGGGTGAAGACCCAGCCCCAACCCAGCTTTCTCAGATATTTGATTTCTTTTTCACATAACTTAACTTTACTCTAACAAGATTGCTCTGTGACCTCAAGGGTATGGTATTTTTTTCATGGAGTTCATATCGGGGAGTCTGAGGGAGGTAAACTAAGCAATCTTACCTAAAATGACCCAATTTAGGGTCTCAACCCAAGGGATGGGACAAACTAGCCATTTAGCTGCGATCGCGTCAGTGCAATTGGCAAGAAAGAAGTTAAATTGGTAGTCGGATTTACAGCAGACACGGGATCGCAAGTGCTAAGTTAGGTGAAGTAATAAGAAGCACGATTCATTTAGTACCTCACTCAGCAGTTATGACTCAGATACTTGATCCTCTACCTTGTGATAATCAAACTCACATCCTCTGTTGCTACGTAAACGCCACGAGTCAGATTCAAATTGCTCGGATTACAAATATTCCCAATTGGTATTTTGAGCGCGTGGTTTTTCCGGGACAGCGCTTAGTCTTTGAAGCCCTACCGCAGGCGCTACTGGAGATTCACACAGGCATGATGGCAAGTGCGATTCTCTCGGATACTGTACCCTGCACTCGCTTACTGGTCGATCAAGAAGTTAATCCGGCACCGTCCTCTGACGCTAAAGCCGTTGTACCACCTGCGGATGATAATAAGCTTAGTGAAGAAACAATTCGTCATAATAGCCCCGCAAGCAAAGCACGTTTGGCTGTGGCAACAGCTAGCTGATCCGGCGATAGGTTCCCCACGTTTGACCCGACAGGCAGCGTGGGATGAATATTGCCGAGAAAACGCCGGAAGCGTCATCCTAGGATTACGAGCCAGGAAGCCTACACCGTAGGGGACGCAGATCGTGTACGAGGATGTCACCTAGATAAAAAAGCCATTTAAAAACATCAAAGAGGTTGTTCAGTTCAACAACCCTAAACTAGCTATCGCTTGAGTCTAGGGATTGTCGGACAAACGACAATTTAAACCGTTGAATACCGCATAGAGTTTCGGTTTGGCACAGACTCTCGGATACTTCCCTAGTCCGAGTTATCTCTAAGACTTTTTGTCGGGTCGCTATTTAGTTAGGACATCTTAACCGAGATGGCGGGAAGGGACATAGTGGTCAGTGAACAGTGAACAGTGAACAGTGAACGATGACTGATGACTGATAACTGATAACTGATAACTGATAACTGGTAACTTAACTCGTGAGGATTAGCACGGTAACTGGCAAGGATTTGTTGAGATTACACCAGCACCATTTGCGGTAATCCGTAGACCCCCCGTTAGTCGCAGACAATTACACCTATGTGTTCCATCCAAAGGCGGCAAACGGCGTAAGTATGGTGGTACGGTTACTCGTCATGATTATAGGAAGGGAGACAAGGTTATAGCCGAAAAAGCTGGAAAGATTTATATAGGCTGGTGTTCTGGAGACACCAAAACTCAAGTTTCAGTTAGTGACGTTAATTGGAAAAGACTAGGGCAATTTACTGCCAGCAAAGTCCAGTTGTTGCAGCGAAGCACGGGGTTAATCGTCGTACCTTCACCTGGACTGTCAAACCTTACCACATTGAGTGGCACGGTTTGACCTCTATTCCTCCCCACATTCAGCGAAGCCATCTGGGGTCTCACGAGGTTAGCGATGAGCAACCTCTTACGGTAGGATTGGGGACTGTAAATAGGCTGAATTTGAGGCATCAATTTGTGAATCTGCCCGACTTTATCTGGTTGTGGAAAATAGCGGCTTGGTCAATGGGCTTGTCCCTAGCGGCTTATTTGCTGTTGGCGGTGACGGGCAGTGTTCTGTTCTCGAAACGCCACTCTCAACGCCCAAGACCTAAATGGTTGCGACCATTACATTACATCATCGGTTGGCTAATGGTCACTCTGGTCTTGCTACTCTTGGCAATTGGTTTAGTTGGTACAATTGGTCATTATGGCAATCTGGGGCATTCTGGACACTTGATTGCCGGGTTATCTGTCGTGGCGCTGGTTGCGGTGTCCGCCGGCAGTTCCACCCAAATCAGTCCCCAAAAGCCTTGGGCGCGGGCAGTTCATCTGGGAACCAATATTGCCTTATTCCTAGGATTTGCCTGGGTTTCCTATTCCGGGTGGCAGGTGGTGCAGAAATATTTGTAGGGGGCGTTTTGATCCTTGGCAACCCTCGATGAACCTGGTTTTGAGTGATAGCTGCCCCCTTTAGGACAACAGAGGGCTATATAATAATGTAAGCAACCCCGGTCTAAAGACACGGATCTTTAGCCAAATAAGTTAAAGCTGTGCTTACCAGCCTAAGTGCTAAGCGCATTACGTTATCGGCAAGTGTTAAAGACCTACCTGCGGATGCGATAGCCAGTTTGCTGCTCTAGAACCGAAAAGTTAAACAGTTTTAAGGTCACTGAAACAGTGCTTTTTGGACAGTTACCGACCGATAACCTTGGCGAGGCTA
>NZ_JAVJZI010000244.1:0-9910 GCF_040223135.1 Coleofasciculus sp. G3-WIS-01 | reverse complement strand
GATACTATAAGATTGTATTTTACCATTGAGTGAGCATCGGTGCAAAGTGCAAGACCATCACACAAAGTCGAGTAGCTGCTTCTTGGGGGGGTAAACTAGACATTGCCTGATTATATCACATAAAATGTCCAGTTATGTCACTAATTGTCTAGATATTTACGGACTGTTAGTTAACCCTTCGGATGCTGCATATTCAGGGAATACCGCTCCAGTTTATCTCCCAGTTTTGCTCTGTCTCCATTGGGTAACTTCATGTTCTGAAACAATAGTATTTAACGATTGGGATATTAATCCAGTCGAACGCACCGCGTCCCAAGGTTGACTCAATGCGATATAGTCCATTATCATCCATCTCCTTGCCCTCCTCATCCGATCGCGCCCCATCACCCCCTCACCCCAGGTTGTGTGTAGTCATACATTGCACCTACACTAATATCTATATCCAGATTGCCCAGACAGTTATGAACAGCCCCTTCCTAACTCGCCTCCATAGTCCCCAACGCCCGGTTCTCGTCTTCGATGGCGCGATGGGTACCAACCTGCAAACCCAAAACCTTACCGCTGCTGATTTTGGTGGGGCGAAATATGAAGGATGTAATGAGTATCTGGTTCACACCAAACCCGAAGCCGTGGCGACAGTGCATCGCCGTTTCCTGGAAGCGGGGGCGGATGTGATTGAGACGGATACCTTTGGTGGGGCTTCGATTGTTCTGGCAGAATATGATTTAGCAGATCAAGCCTATAGTCTGAATAAAGCCGCAGCAGAACTTGCCAAAAAGGTTGCAGCAGAATTCTCCACACCCGAAAAACCCCGATTTGTCGCCGGTTCCATCGGACCCACCACCAAACTCCCCACACTGGGACATATTGATTTTGACACGATGCAAGCCACCTTTGCTGAACAAGCCGAAGGACTCTATGACGGCGGTGTAGATTTATTTATTATCGAAACCTGTCAGGATGTGCTACAAATTAAAGCCGCCTTGAATGGGGTTGAAGAAGTCTTTCGTAAAAAAGGGGAACGCCGCCCGATTATGGTATCGGTAACCGTGGAAGTTCAGGGGACGATGCTAGTCGGCACCGAAATTGGCGCGGCGCTGGCGATTTTGGAACGCTATCCCATTGATATTCTCGGTCTAAACTGCGCCACGGGACCCGATCGCATGAAGGATCATATAAAATATCTGTCCCAGCATTCGCCGTTTGTGGTGTCTTGTATCCCGAATGCGGGGTTACCGGAAAATGTGGGGGGACAAGCCCATTATAAATTGACGCCGATGGAACTGCGGATGGCGTTAATGCATTTTATTGAAGACTTGGGTGTACAGGTGATTGGCGGCTGTTGCGGTACTCGCCCGGAACATATCCAACAATTAGCCGAAATTGCCCAAACCCTGACGCCAAAAGAACGTCATCCAGAGTACGAACCCGCCGCCGCATCGATTTACTCAACCCAACCCTACGAGCAGGATAACTCATTCCTAATTGTTGGAGAACGGTTAAATGCCAGTGGGTCGAAAAAATGCCGCACTTTGTTAAATAATGAAGACTGGGATGGATTAGTCGCCTTAGCTAGGGCGCAGGTACGCGAAGGCGCCCATATCCTGGATGTGAATGTGGATTATGTGGGACGGGATGGGGTGCATGATATGCACGAATTGGTATCCCGTTTAGTAACCAATGTTACTTTACCCCTGATGCTAGACTCCACGGAATGGGAAAAGATGGAGGCGGGGTTAAAAGTCGCCGGGGGGAAATGTATCCTCAATTCCACGAACTATGAAGATGGGGAGGAACGTTTCCTGAAAGTTTTGGAGTTAGCCAAAACTTATGGGGCGGGTGTAATTGTCGGTACAATTGACGAAGAGGGGATGGCGCGAACCGCCGACAGAAAATTCGCGATCGCGCAACGGGCGTATCGTCAAGCTATAGAGTATGGGATTCCACCCCATGAGATCTTTTTTGACCCCCTAGCTTTACCGATTTCGACGGGGATTGAAGAAGACAGAAGCAACGGGAAAGCGACGATTGAATCGATTCGGCGGATGCGTCAAGAACTACCCGGATGTCATATTATTCTCGGTGTTTCTAATATCTCCTTTGGACTCAATCCCGCCGCCAGGGTGGTATTGAACTCCATGTTTTTGCATGAAGCCATGGCGGTGGGGTTAGATGCGGCGATTGTTAGCGCTAGTAAGATATTACCGCTAGCGAAAATTGAACCTGAACATCAAGAGATTTGCCAAAAACTGATTTATGATCAACGGGAGTTTGATGGCGATATTTGCACCTATGATCCCTTAGGGGAGATTACCCAGCTATTTGAAGGCAAAACCACGAAGCGCGAGCGCACTGTGGATGAGAATCTGCCGATTGAAGAACGACTCAAGCGTCACATTATCGACGGGGAACGGATTGGCTTGGACGATAGTCTCGCTAAAGCCTTAGAAATTTATCCGCCTTTAGAGATTATCAATACGTTTCTCTTAGATGGGATGAAAGTGGTTGGCGAACTCTTTGGTTCCGGACAAATGCAACTCCCCTTTGTCTTGCAATCCGCCGAAACCATGAAAGCGGCGGTGGCGTATTTAGAACCGTATATGGAAAAAGAAGACGGGGAAAATAATGCCAAGGGAACGATGGTGATTGCTACGGTGAAAGGAGATGTTCACGATATTGGTAAAAACCTGGTGGATATCATCCTCACCAATAATGGCTATAAGGTGGTGAATCTGGGAATTAAGCAGCCCGTAGACAATATTATTGAGGCGTATAAAGAACATAATGCCGATTGTATTGCCATGAGTGGACTATTGGTAAAATCTACGGCATTTATGAAAGATAACCTGGAGACGTTTAATGAACAGGGAATCACCGTTCCTGTCATTTTAGGGGGTGCAGCCTTGACGCCGAAGTTTGTCTATGAAGATTGTCAGAATACCTATCAAGGGAAAGTGGTTTATGGCAAAGATGCTTTCTCAGACTTACACTTCATGGATAAACTCATGCCCGCTAAATCCGCTGAAAAGTGGGATGATTTAAAAGGTTTCTTAGATGAAGTGACAACAGAAGAAGTCCCCCATGGAACCGATGAGTCATCGGAAAATGGCAAGTCCGATCAGCCGAAAAAAACGCCAACAAAATCAGTCCCAGAGGTGGAAGATACCCGCCGTTCAGAACACATTACCGTAGAGATTAACCGCCCAACGCCGCCCTTCTGGGGAACTCGGATCTTGCAACCGGAAGATATTCCCATCGATGAGGCATTGTGGTATCTGGATTTGCAGGCGCTAATTGCGGGACAATGGCAGTTCCGCAAACCGAAAGACCAATCCCGTCAGGAGTATAATCAGTTTCTAGAAGAAACGGTTTATCCGATTCTCGAGGACTGGAAACAGCGGGTTGTAGCGGAGAACTTATTGCATCCGCAAATAATATATGGGTATTTTCCTTGTCAATCTGAAGGAAATTCTCTGCATCTATTTGATCCAGAGATGATGAGTCAAGAGGGTGAGAAACATCCAGAGAAATGGGAACCCATTGCCACATTTAAGTTCCCGCGCCAAAAATCGGGACGGCGTCTATGTATTGCTGATTTCTTTGCGCCTAAAGATTCGGGAGTTATCGATGTATTCCCGATGCAGGCGGTAACGGTGGGAGAAGTTGCAACTGAATACGCCAAGCAGCTATTTGAATCAGATCAGTATACTGATTATCTCTACTATCACGGTTTCGCGGTGCAAATGGCAGAAGCCTTAGCCGAATGGACACACGCCCGGATTCGCCGGGAGTTAGGATTGGCGAGTGAGGAACCAGATACAATTCGGGATATATTAGCGCAACGGTATCAAGGTTCACGATACAGTTTCGGCTATCCGGCTTGTCCTAATATACAGGATCAATACAAGCAACTGGAGTTGTTGGGGTGCGATCGGATCAACCTGTACATGGACGAAAGTGAACAATTGTATCCAGAACAATCGACAACCGCGATCGTTACTTATCATCCCGTAGCCAAATATTTCAGTGCTTAATTGTTTGCCAGGGAACGTCTATGCCGTTGTTTGAGCCATTAAGATTTATAGGGTTTAAACTAAAAACTGCTGTGTTCAAGATATCCTAGGCTTTATCTAGAGAAAAATTAGTCTGCTCGTTGGCTAATTCCGGGTAAAGGGGGGAAGCGCATGGATATCGTAGAGTACAATCGCCTCAAACTGACTATCCGACATCGACCTTTGTTACTGTGGCTTTTGAGTAGTATTCTCGCCGCCGTCGGAGTCGGGGTAATTTCCTTTCAAAGGGGGTCAAGCTTAACCTGTCAGCGAGGGGCAAAAACAGGCAGTTGTGAATTAGTTAAGTCAGGGTTAGTCGGCTCAGAGGTTAGAACTATTCCTTTAGAGAGTTTACGAGATGTCAGTCTTGATCTAAATCTGAAGAATGATAGTAATGATACTTATCGAGTTGTCCTGTTGACGGGAAGCGAAGAAATTCCCTTCACCTCCCATTACAGCGCCGATAGTAATCAGCAAGAGTCTATTGCTTCTGAAATTAATGCCTTTATTATGAATAAAAACCAGGCATCCCTGAACATTCAGCAAGACGATCGCTGGTTTAGTTATCTGTTTGGCAGTTTATTGATCGGGGTGGGGTTGTTCGTGGCGGTGCAGAAGGGGAAAGTCGTTACCTTGAGCTTTGATAAAGTGCGCGATCGCATGATGCTCAAGCAACGGGGTTTGCTCAGGGGTACAACCATAGAACTCCCCCTTGCCGAAATTGTTGATGTGACGATAGAAACGATTAGAGATGCCAAAGATCACCAGATAGAGCGAGTGGCTCTGGTTTTGGATTCGGGTAAGCATTTAGCCATAACCCCTGATGCTGATCCATTCTGGGACTACAAAAAAGTAGCTCACTGCATTCGCGTCTTTCTGAATCTCAACTCGGAGTCGTCTCGAAAGACGCCACAGATCTGAGCAATGTAGAGACGTGCCATGGCACGTCTGGGCACGTCTGGGAGATGAGGGCGGGTTTTGAACCAACGTTATCATCAATAGCTGGCGCAAAGTCCCTAAACCCGCCCCTACACACTGGAAAACTCAAAACTTTCTAGCAACGCGCTAACCTATTCCTGGTAGGCTGATAGCTGAGATTAACAGCGTAGATGGGCTAATATGGGACTGAATCGGCGGACTTTCCTGCAAAAAGCTGGCTTGGGGCTGGCAGCACTGGGAGTCAGTGAAACGGTACTATCACTCCTTGGTGATAAGAGTTTAGCCGTGCCTCTGTTGGAGCGTTATTTTCAGGTGCTGGCACAACCGGGTGGACGTAAGTTAGCACTCCTGGTGGGAATCAATGAGTATCCGCGCACGACAGCTTTGGCAGGGTGCGTGACTGATGTGGAGTTGCAACGAGAACTGTTAATTCATCGGTTTGGGTTCAATGCTAACGATATCGTGACGCTGACGAATAGCCAAGCCACTCGTGAGACGATTGAAACCGCGTTTATTGAACATCTGACTAAGCAAGCCGAGGCGGGTGACGTCGTTGTCTTCCACTTCAGTGGTTATGGTAGCCAGGTGCAGATGCCTCAGCAGGAGGCGACAGTAGACCCTTTAGTAAGCTTACAGAAAAGTTTTGTACCCGTTGATGGGATATTACCCACAAAAGGCGAACCCGTCGCTAATGATTTTTTAGCCGCAACCTTGGCGTTGCTGTTGCGATCGCTAAAGACGGATCAGGTGACGACAGTTCTAGATACCAGTCATACGCAAGGGGTGAATGTCTTCAAAGGCAGTCTAAAAGTCCGCTCTTGTCCCCGCAAATCCGCCCCAGCGCCTAATCCCGATGAACTGGCGTTTCAAGAGCAACTGGTGCAGCGGCTCAAAGCCTCATCCAAACCCTGGAAATTACTAGATAAGTCCATGGAAATGCCGGGACTGGTGTTAGCGGCGGCGGGTTTGTCTCAACCCGCAACCGAGGTGCAGTGGAATGGCTTTAGTGCGGGTTTATTTACCTATGCTCTAACTCAGCATCTCTGGCAAGCCACTGCTGCAACCAGTGTTCAGATTAGCGTGAGTCGAACGGCTGGGATTGTGAATCAATTCGTTGGCAATGATCAACAGCCACAGTTAATCGGTCAAAAGAGTCAAAATTCCTTGCTTGCCTATTACTTATCTCCCAATCCCCCCTTAGGGGCAGATGGAGTCGTTACGGCGATTGAAGAGAATAGTAAGCTGGCACAGCTATGGTTAGCGGGATTACCTGCACCCGTGCTGGAGTACTATAGTCCCAATTCGGTTCTAGAGTTGCTTAATGAGAAACTGTTGAGTTTACCGCCGTCGCAATCAGACAAGTCTCCAGCCACGGATAGCCCCGCCCAACCTGTCCCTAAATCGGTGCAACTCCAACTGCGATCCAAAGACGGGTTAACCGCCAAGGCACGTATACTGAATGGGAATAGCGGGGAAGATGTTCAACCGCAAGTCGGTCAATTGGTACGCGAACGGATTAGAGTATTGCCCCGGAATCTGGGTTTGACTATTGCCCTGGATACTCACTTAGAACGCATTGAACGGGTGGATGCAACCAGTGCCTTTGCGAGTATTCCTTCAGTGTCTTCCGTCGTGGTTGCTGGGGAACAAAGGGCGGATTATTTGTTTGGCAGAGGGAAAAAACAGGCAACAGAAACCTCAGAACCGAAGTTTAAAGGAGGCTATGGACTCTTTTCGGTTGTCCGTAACCCAATTCCTAATAGTCTGGGCGAGGAGGCTGAGGCAGTTAAATCAGCCGTTAATCGCTTAAGTGGCAAATTTAAAACCTTATTGGCAATGAAATGGCTACGGTTGAGTGCGAATGAAGGCTCATCGCGCCTTGGAATTCGGGCGTCGCTGGAAATGATCGCCCCTGAAACTAAGACAATCATCCAACGGGAAACCTGGCGCACTGCTTCCGGGTTGAGTACCGATGAAACCAAGACAAATGCGGGTAATGCAGTGCCATCTGTGGGATCAGCAACAATGCCAAGGTTACCGATTGGCAGTCGGGTGCAGTATCGTCTAGAGAATTATAGCGATCGCCCTTTGTATTTCCTGCTATTGGGTTTGGAAAGCAGCGGCAGTGCGATCGCGTTTTATCAGCAAAACCCTTCCCCAGAAGGATTAGAGTCCCAAAAAAATTCCCCACTGATCAGTGGCGCGATTAAACCGGGAGAAACTCTGATTCTGCCCAAACCATCGGCATCCTTTAATTGGACGGTTCCAGGTCCTGTGGGCGTGACGGAAATGCAACTGATTTGCAGCCCGTCTCCGTTCAAAGGCGCGATCGCGGCATTAGAATCAGCCATGCGTCCGAAGGGAGAGGGAGAACGAGTTGGTGATTTGTTTAATCCCCTAGAAGTCACACGGGCAATTCTACAAGACTTGCATCAAGCCAGCCAAGTTACTCCGGATAGTCTAGGTATCGGTTCTGATATGTATGCATTAGATGTGAATGCTTGGGCAACCTTGAGTTTTAATTATCAAGTGGTTTCTTGATTTGTCATTAGTCATTTGAGTTAAATTAGACTGTTAAGGCATAAAATCACGGTATAACTCGATCTGGAGCGATTTTAACTAACAGTTTGGCATAGTAGCTTGAGTGCGATCGCGCCAGGGTTGTAGCCCCTAATGATTATTTTGGGCATGTGAACGCGAGAAACAAGCCATTGTCTGTACCAAAAACTTGTTAGGATTTTTAACATGGCTAATTCTCGTATCCAAAAATTACTCGCCTATCTGCGCCCTCATACCACTCAGGTATCATTAGGCATCCTGGCTCTGCTGATTGTCAACGCCGTCGGGGTCTACATTCCCCTGCTGATTCGGGATAGTATTGAGGAACTCCGCATCGCCTTCGCCTTTGATCAGGTGTTGCAGTTAGTCGGACTCATCTTTATCCTGGCATCCTTGATGTGGGCAATTCGCATGGCATCGCGTATCCTCATCTTTGGAGTGGGGCGTAAGGTAGAATTTGACCTCAAGCAAAAGATTTTTCAACATCTGCTTACCCTAGAACCGTCTTATTTCTCTACGAATACAGCGGGTGATTTGATTAACCGCGCCACGAGTGATGTGGACAATATCCGCCGTCTTGTCGGGTTTGCGGTGTTGAGTTTAGCCAATATTGTTTTTGCCTACGGCTTGACGCTACCCGTGATGATGTCGATTGAGTGGCGGCTGACGTTCTTGGCGCTGGCGGTTTATCCAGTTATGTTGATCACAGTGCGTCTGTTTAGTGATAAGCTGCGTACTCAACAACAGGCGGTTCAGGAAGAACTCTCAAGCCTCAGCGAATTGGTTCAGGAAGATATGAGTGGTATCTCCCTGATTAAAATTTACGCCCAGGAAGAAAATGAACGGCGTGCCTTCCGAGGTTTGAATCAACGACTTTTATCAGCAAATCTGGGATTAGCCAGAACTCGCAATGTCCTGTTTCCAGTGATTGAAGCCCTATCCTATATCAGCTTACTCCTGTTAATGTGGTTTGGATCGGGTGCGATCGCGAGGGGGGCGATTACTGTGGGGGATTTTGTCGCCCTGGTTATTTATGCGGAACGGTTAGTCTTCCCCACCGCCTTACTGGGATTCACGATTACTACCTATCAACGGGGTGAGGTGAGTATTGACCGAGTGGAGTCAATTTTGACCATTGAACCTAAAATTAAAAATGCCCCAGATGCCATGGCACTGGTGCAACCGATTCAGGGAGAGTTAAGAGCCCAACACCTCAGCTATACGTTCCCCGATGCCAAAACCCCAGCCATCCAAGCCGTTGACTTTCATATTCATCCCGGTGAAACGGTGGCAATAGTCGGTGCGATTGGTTCAGGGAAATCAACTTTGGCGAATGTTTTGCCTCGCCTGTTGAATATTGCACCGAATCAGTTATTTCTGGATAGCTACGATGTCACTCAGATACGCTTACCTGATTTAAGAGCCGCGATCGCATATGTTCCCCAAGATAGCTTTTTATTTAGTACCAGTCTTAAAAATAACATTGGTTACGGCGCTCCGGGAAGTGAACAGCCGGAGATAGAACAGGCGGCAAAACAAGCTCAAATTCACTCAGAAGTTCTCAATTTTCCCCAACAATATGAAACAATGGTGGGAGAACGGGGAATTACTTTGTCTGGGGGTCAACGTCAGCGAATTGCCCTGGCTAGGGCTTTAGTCATGGATGCGCCAATTCTGATTTTAGATGACGCCCTCTCTAGTGTAGATAATCAAACCGCGACCAAAATTTTGGCGAATCTTTCCACAGGGGTTGACCGCAAAACGGTGATTTTTATCTCTCACCAGCTTTCAGCCGCAGCTACGGCTGATCGGATTTTTGTCATGGATGCTGGGAAGATTGTGCAAATTGGGACTCACTCTGAATTGATCCAACGTCCGGGGCTTTATCAATCCCTGTGGAGTCAGCACCAGATTGAGGAAGTTTTGCATTAATTTTGTCCTTCGTCATTACTCGCTTCCCCAGGGAAGCAAGCTACGTCATTTGTCACAGAACAGGGCACAGGGAATAGGGAGTTAGAGATTGTAAAGTTTTGGTAACTCATTATTAGAATTGTCACCGATTTGATTAAAGGTAAAAATTGATACAATTACCCATCGGTCAACTCGGTTAGTATTCAAGGGGACATTGTGAAAAGCAATGGGCAGATGTTTAACGTTTGTCTAAATAGGGCATTTCACCTATCGTTGCGCTATACAGCTTCATTTAGTACCAGGGATTCGTGTTCAGGGTGTTTCGCTTTTGTCACTTTCCAACGTTGAAATTAAACGGGGTGAATTAAACCTACTTAAATCTGTGTAAACAGATTGATTCACCCACCAGGGGCAGGATTAGACCTACGTTAGAGCGGTCAAGACACCTA
>NZ_JAVJZI010000240.1:0-14501 GCF_040223135.1 Coleofasciculus sp. G3-WIS-01 | reverse complement strand
AACGAGTAGGTGCATTCTGTCCGCGAATATATCGTTCCAGAACCTCGATATTCGCTCCACCCACAGACTCAATAGCATAGGAGTCATTCCAGAATTCCCTTTTGCTATCGTCATCCTTTTTCCAAAAGAACTGAGCCAGATGCTCAGAAAACTCCTTGTTAACCTTACCACTATTAACAGTCTTCAAGTTATTGATGAACTTAGAAAGTTGCATCTGTGGGTAATAAGAAAACAGCAGATGAACATGGTCATCCTCTCCGTTGAACTCAATCACTGTTACTCCCCATTTTTCGCACAGCCCCCTAATGCTGGTTTCGAGCTGTTCTAGTAGTGCAGCATTAATGCACTTCGCTCGATACTTGGTCGTCAGCACTAAATGCGCTTTAAGGTCTGAGACGGAGCGAGAGCTAGACCTGTAGCGTTTCTTTTTAACCATAGTGCGGTACAATATAAGACATGAAAACAGCCTACCAATACCGCCTGTATCCCAGTGACAAGCAAAAGATCTCCCTCAAGAATGGATTGAGGGTTTGTCGCTATTGGTACAACCGGATGCTGGGTGAACGACTGGATTGGTGGGAGCAGAACCGATGTCCGGTTAATTCCTGTCCCCTGATTTGTCACTTGCCCGAACTCAAGGAACGTCCCAACTACTACAACCAGAAGAATCAACTACCTAGCATCAAGGAAGACTTGGTACTGGTGAGATGGTCAGGAGAACTCTTAGACTTCAGTGATATCTATTCGACTATCTTGCAAAATGTCTGCAAGCGAGTTGACAAGGCATTCGAGCGATACATCAAGGGAGACAAGGATGGGAAACGCTCTCTCCGGCCTCGGTTTAAGAGCGAGTCTCGTTATCGCACGATGGTCTTTGATGGGGCAAAGAATGAGTGGTTGAAGTTCTGCACGGTCAACGGTCGTTGGCTCTACCTAAGGCTTCCCAAGATTGGGCTAGTCAAGGTGAGAACTCATCGCCCGATACCAGATGGTTTTAACCTCAAGCAGGTCAGTGTTACGAACAAATCTGACGGCTGGTATGTGTCATTCATTTTAGACGACCCATCCGTTCCAGACTTTACCCCAGATAAGACAATCCCGACTTGGGACAATTCGATGGGACTAGATGCTGTCCTGAACGAAGATGTGTATATTGCCACCTCTGAAGGTGAAAGCATCCCCTCTCTTAAGCCCCTGAGGAAAAACCTCGACAAGCTAGGGAAGTTGCAGACCAAGCGAAACGCTAAAAACAAAGGGTCTCGCCGTCGCCGTAAACTAGCCAAAAGAGAAGCAAGGTTTCATCAGCGCATTGCTAGGAGTCGTCAAGATTTCCAGTACAAGACAGCGTACAAATTGGTGCGAACCGGGAAGAAGGTGTTTTTCTGTGAGGACTTAAACCTCAAAGGATTGACCAAGCGTAATGCACCTAAACAAGATGATGACGGGAAATACCTTCCCAACGGGCAATCCGCAAAGTCAGGACTGAACAAATCCTGGCTGGATGCTGCATTCGGACAATTCTTTTCCACGCTAAGTTACATAGCTGCAAAAGCTGGGGCTGTGGTCGTTGAAAAGAATCCTGCTTATACTTCCCAAATCCTCTGCTATCGAGACGAGTTTGTATTCACAGATTGTTCGATTCGAGAGTATTGGGATGAACAGTTGCAAATCTGGGTTGATAGAGACATTAATGCTGCTATCAACCTAAAACGTGTAGGGCTGGACGTGTTCCCTACCCTAAAACGCCGTAAAGGGAATCCTGTAGTGGTTTCTTCCACTACTAATAGTACCTTGAAGGAAGTTTTGACCGCCTTATTCAAGGCTTCAGTTGCCCACGCTGTCCCGTAAGGGCAGCGCTGGGTACGTCACGCGATAGGGGATTGTTCACTTGATTAATGTATTCGGTTAAGGGTATTTGTAGGGGCTCTTTCATTGCCCATCCGTGTCAACTTAAGACTTTGTATTACTAGCGCTCAAAGTTTAGATCCCCCTAAATCCCCCATGGAACAAAAGCGAAGCATCCTTTGGCTTCCCCCTTTTTAAGGGGGACTTTGATTAATTTCTGGTTCCCCCCTTTTCCCCCCCTTTTCCCCCCCTTTCAAAGGGGGGCTAGGGGGGATGGGGGGCTAGGGGGGATGGGGGGCTAGGGGGGATGGGGGGCTAGGGGGGATGGGGGGCTAGGGGGGATCTCTTATTAAGTAAGGGTTTCAGCCTTAAGTTGATACCAATGGGCATTGCCGTATCCTTACCGTTTCTTGGGGATATTGATTTTTAATGGATAAGGGTTTCAATCCCTGATAGGGATTCAGGGGAATTCCAAGAGCGGTCATCTGGAAACCTGACACTATGTAGTTTTCATGGTACGGTTGCGCGGCTGATAAAAATAATAGCATCTCAGGGATAGGTCTTGGCAAGAGTCTATTGATAAAATCTCCTGAAAACCAGTTACAGCAAGCTTTTCAAGATTTGCGCGGCTGAGATTTTGCCGTAATGAGGCTCAACCTCTTGTACACAAAGCAATTCAGCCATTTTTCTCAACCTCTTCAAAAAAACACCTACCCATCCGCGCATTAACCTCAATCAATGACAAGGCGGCAAACCCTAACTGGATAAGGAATACAGCCTCAAATTTTAACTCGTCGGAAAAAACACCTACTGGTTGTCGCATCTAGACCGAGAAATTGGCATGATTGGGTAAAGGTTCACTGACGAGGTATCCTACTGTGAGAGCGCTCTCTGTTGTTAACCGACACCGAGCAAAGGTCAATTCAGTTGTGGCAATTATCCCCAGACTCATAGGATTGGGCTTAATCATAGTCTACTGCTTTTGCACAAATCCAGCACAAGCCGGACAATTATCTAATCGCGTGGCGCAATTCCCCAATTGGCAAACTAAACCCCCAGTAACGGCGGCGACTGGGGATTTAGTGTACCCCGATTGGATGGAGGGAACCTGGAATGTTACCAGCACCCTCGTCGAACAAATTGCACCCTTAGCGCCAGAAGTGGTAACACCGGGGATGAAAAGTAATCGCCGCTATTTAAATCAGCCGATGCAGTTTCGGGTACGGTTTGAACGGGTTGATCAGGTGCAATCTAAATCTCGCGATCGCATTATACCCCTTCCCCGACAAAGGGAATCCGGGGTTGTTGCTGATCGAGTATTCAATGGCTTAAATATCGCCCAAGCTTATCTAGGCGATAGCGCTATTCGTTCGGTGAAGGTAGATCCCGCCTCTGTGAATCGGCAAATCACCGAATTGCGATCGGGACGCCAAATTATCTCTATTGTCACAGATCGAAACACAGAAACCCCCAGCCGCGATCGCTTTATTGCTACAGAGGTAACTAATCAATACTTTCGCGGTACAAACCAACCCTATTTAAATCAGGTGGAAACCACAACCGCTTATCATCAATTACCCTCACCTGATTCCGGAATTGAAGCATGGCAAATCACCGCCATTTACCTTTCCCCTCAAGATCCTGATTATTTTAAAGCTTTAGATAAACCCGTCGCCTTGTATCGGTATCGACTCCAGTTAGAACCCATAAAATAGTTATAGTCAGACACCATGACATCAAATTACAGCGGCGTACTTCTCGCCAAATCCAGTTAAAAATCCCACATTCCCATTAAAGTTCCCGGATTAGCAGATGAGGTAATCCACCGACAAGCTAATTTTTTTTTCCTCAGAGGCGTCACATCCATCAAGAAGGGTTTGGTGGTTAATTGCGAACCATTATAAATCGTCTCTTGGCGGGCTTGCTCTTTCACTCCTTTCATTCTTTGGCTCCTGAGTTAATGATATAAAGTAACCTCAGCTTAACTCCTTTGCCAAGCTTCTTGGTGAAGCCAGAATGAAGGTTGAAGTCAAAAATGTAAAGCTATTATTTTGTCTTTGGAAAGATTATTGATCCTAAATCCGATGAAGTCACCCCCTAGGTCTTTTTTCCTAGTCATTTTAAGGCGTCCCATCGATTAGGACAAGAGACGCGCCATGGCTCCGGCGGAACGTCTCTACCATAAGATGTGTCCTAACCGCTATGGCGGTTGCTATAGTCAGCGCTTGTTTTATCAACTTTTTCAGTCTAAATTAAGCCGATTTTCAGCAAAAACTCATTGAACACCTGTTTAATTGTTCCAGACTCAAACTAAATGATTTATTATATACCCAGCCAGCCGAGATGGGTTTGGCTAGCTAGATACTGAAGTCAAGATGTATTTCCCGGAATTCAACCAATGACACAGACAGCCACATTTGCCGTAACACCGTTTAACCAAAAACTAACGACACCTTTAACCAAAAATCAAATTACTGTGGTTCAAATTAATCTGGGAAAACGCTGTAATCTAGCCTGTACCCATTGTCATGTGGAAGCCGGACCCAAACGCACTGAAGAACTTACCCCCGAAATCTGTAACCAACTCATCCAACTAATTCATCGCTTTCCTCAAATCCAAACCGTTGATTTAACGGGTGGCGCACCCGAAATGAATTATGGGTTTAAACCCTTAGTTGAAGCGGCGCGTTCAACGAAAAAAGAAGTGATTGTCCGCTCAAATTTAACCATTTTCTTTGAACCGGGATTCCATGATTTGCCCGAATACTTTGCCCAGCATCAGGTGAGAGTTGTCGCCTCCCTTCCCTGCTATTTAGAAGAAAATGTGGATAAAATGCGGGGAAAAGGGGTCTATAATGATTCGATTCGGGCAATTCAACGGCTAAATCAATTGGGCTATGGAAAAAATTCCAATTTAATCCTGGATTTGGTCTATAACCCATCATTACCCGTGAGTGAAAACTTTTCCTTAACGCCGAATCAAGTTAAATTAGAGCAGGATTATAAATGGTTCCTTAAGGATAATTTTGATATTGACTTTAACCAGTTATTCACGATTACGAATTTACCCGTTGGCAGAACTAAGTTTTACCTGCAAAGAACAAAGCTGTATACGCCTTACCTGAAGTTTCTGGAAGATAACTTTAATCCGACTACAGTGGAACATTTGATGTGCCGTAACGAACTTTCCATTGATTATCGCGGAAATATTTACGACTGCGATTTTAATCAAATGGAAGAGATACCCGCCAAGTCTCGCACTGGGGAAGCTTTAACGGTGAATAAACTATTAGCCGCAGGAACATTAGATATGATTAACGAAATTCGTACCGCCTCCTATTGTTACGGTTGCACCGCTGGGTGTGGTTCGAGTTGTGGCGGTGCACTGACTTAAGCTAAGTTTGTATCATTCGTACAAATAAGCAAGTTAATCAATTTGAATGTAGGGGCGCAAGGCTTGCATCTGTGTAAACTTAAGGTGAACACTCATGCAGGGGGGGGGAGCTTTTGGGCTATTTACCCGCACCCATCGAACTGCTCCACCCTCATCCCCCGTGGCATAGTTGTAGGGGCGGGTTTGACGGTTCACATTTGTTTCCCGCCCTGATGTGACTAAACCCGCCCCGATTCAGTGCAAGGATTCTTTGTGCAATAACCAATGACGAATGACGAATGAGCAAGTATCCTATCTGATGGAAAGGTTTATCAATCAAAGGTGCTGTTATGACTAGCGCGAGAAACGTCCTGAGTGAACTCCAGCAACATGCTCTTGATGTAAAAGGTGCATAAGGGCGGGTTTTGTCGCTCCATTATTGGTGAGCCTTTTGCTATATTAGGGCACGATACTATCGTGTCCCTACCCCATCAATTATCCCTTGTGGTAGGGGTACGGCAATGCCGTACCCTATGCCCTAATATCACTGTCCGTACTTATCAGTTTTAGAGTTTTGTACAGATGAAAGAACTGGATTAGAAGCAGTATCAACATTCTCTAAAGCGGGTTTTAGGATCTGCCAAGCTTGTTGCGCTTCGGGTAAAAATTGATCCCGTGCGGCTTTAGCTTCAGCAAACTTGATTAACGTTTTAGCAAAACTCTTATCTGTCGCCTGCTGCATTTGTTCGGGAGTCAGGGGTTCGGGGCTAAAGAGTGCCTCAATTACCGGACGTAACTCCAACGCCTGCTGCTGTACCTCTTCTAAGCTAACTCGTAAACTGGCTAAATGCGCGATCGCCTTCACCGCTTGAATGATTTCCGGTTCATCTTCTGGCGATTCCGCCGCTGATGGGGGTCCAACGACAATTAAATCTTCACTGCTTAACCCATCAGCAAAACTATTCGCATCTAAGCTGGTATCCTCTGGGTCATCCATCCGGCGTTCAATTTCTTCCAGCGCCTTTTTGCGACTGCGTTCACTGTCCGTTCTGCCGCTAACTTCAATAAATAAACCTAGTTCTTTTAAATGTTTGGTTGTGTACTGAATCGTCGATTTAGTCATAATCGTTTCGATGAACAATAATTATAAAATACGACAAATTGCTGTATCTTTAAAGAAAAACCAATGGCTTATCCTTAAACGGCGCAAATGCCTCAGCATCAAAGCGGTATAAAGACGCTGGACGACCAGCTCCCCGTGAGGCTTTTAGACCTGTATCGGCTAAAAAACCCAACTTCAATAAGCGAGTGCGGAAATTAGAATAATCCGAGAAGTTTTCGCCTAAAACAGTGGTATAGAGTTGATAGAGATCACTGAGCGTAAAAACATCAGGTAATACATCAAACGCTACGGGGCTATACTCCAACTTATTCCGCAAACGCTGATATCCATACTCGATAATTTTGCCATGATCGAAGGCTAGGGGAGGTATTTGCTTAACTGGATACCAAGCAATACCACTAACCCCCTCAGCAATAAACTGTGCTTCTTCAAACCGAACTAAGGCAAAGTAGCTAACCGATAGGTAACGAACACCAAAGCTTTTTGGGGATTCTCTGGGGTCGCGATTCGGACCGCCAAAGGTGTAGAGTTGTTCCAAGTAGAGATTATTGACCCGAATTTTCTCAACTAGAACCCGATGGGCGGCATCTTCTAGGGATTCTCCCCGACGTACCAGAGTTCCTGGCAAACTCCACTGACTGGCAAAAGGTTCATCCTGGCGCATGATTAATAGCACCAAGACGCGGTTTTGTTGAGTATCGACAGAGAAAATAACATTGTCAACACCGACTTTGAAGTCAGCTAACGCTGATTGGTTTATCGGTTTGATGCCGCGTTCTGACATGGTTATCCAAAACTGTGACGTTTTGAACTTAAAAACGTGATAGTCCCCATAAAAGTATAGCCAAGAACGCCCCTATACCTGAATAATTTGTCTTCATCTGTACAATTGTTCTCGATTAATGTAGTTTGCCACGGGAGGTGTGACCACTTCTGGGTCTTTTTTTTCACGATAGGCTGTGGAGGAAACTCCAGGTACATCGAGATCCGCGATCGCAACGTGAGTGTTAAGCTGCCTCAATCTCTCTAAACCTGCCTTGTCTATTTCATAACCGGGACGCGGTACAATCAGTAACTGTACCTGGCGGAGTAATTCTTCAATCCGATACCAACGGGGTATCTGATTGACTAAATCCGAACCCACCACTAGAGTATAGTCCACCCCATCCCCCCAAGTTTCCTTAGCTTTGGCTAACGTTTCTACAGTTCGGCTACAACTAAACTCCTCATGTACACCAATATTATTACGCGGTGTTTCAATTTCAGAAATTAACACCTCTAACATCCGCTTACGGTGTTCCAGGGAAGTTTGGTGAGACTTAAATGGATTATCTGACGCCCAGACAGCGACTTGGTCGTAGTGGTTTGACAACCATCTGAGAATGGTTTTATGAGCTGCAGTGGGTGGATCAGCACTCGTTCCGAATAAGGCAATACTAGTCATATCAAGTCCGGTAGCATCATCATTATATAGTGATACGGGGGATACAGATAAAGGCTGGGTGTAATTGCTTCATCCTGATAATGGCAGCTATTAACCTGGCATTCCCTAAACGTTTAAGTCGCACTATTTAAAGAAGCGTTCTAGTCGTTTATATACATCATCATCGTTACGCTTACCAACCAAGATTACTTCAACCAAATCCTGATTCGGATTGAACCGATATACGATTCGGTACTCACCGCTATCAACCCGATAATAATCTGGATAACCGGATAGCTGTTTGCTATCAGTAGGCAGGGGGTCAACATTCAGTGCCAACACTTTCTTAGCAATTTGAGCCGCAATTTTGGGTTGTAACCCCTTGAGAAAATCCAGAACAGTTTCTAGTCCATCAAGCTTCGCCATTTGCCAAACCTTGGAGAGTTGATGTGAATGTTTCTGTTCCCACCATCTGAGAGTTCTTCAGTGCGGCTACTGCTGTTTGACCTAAAAGCATATCTTCTAATTCTTCGAGGCGCTTGAGTAGTCGCTGGTAGGTCTGTGCGGACATAATCACATGGCTAGGTTGAGATTGCTGCGTCACCACAACAGGCTCAATAGCGGCTTGCTCAAACACTTCACTGTGGCGATCGCGGGCATCTATGAGAGTATAACTATGCATAGCTAGATTTAAGGTTCACGACTATTGGCATTCTGTCTTAATTGTAGATGACTATCGTCACCGTTCTATTCGGCTCAAGGAAGCAGACAGCTAGGGAGGATGTCAAGAATCAGACATCAGCGGCTTCTTGCTCTAATCGTTTTTCCGTTTGTTGAGTAAGCTGTTTTAATTCATCAGAAATGTCTACTTGTAGAGGCTGGGGATCGTCAACTTGACGGATTGAATCAGGAATCATTGCCACAGTCGCCGCTGTGCGTTTTTTGATGTCCGCTAACGGTTCCGGTGGATTTAAGCGTTTACCCTCTTTAACCATCAGTTGCAGCACGGAATACTCCTGTTCTTGAGGGGATTCGGATGCAGTTGCTAGCCGATCTTTGATAATTTTTCCTTCAACGCAATGGCGGAAAACTTGTTTGCGCCCAGGATAGGTTTCCTTACTACTCGACTGCTTCATTGTGGGAATGCCATCCATTTCCACCAGTTTGTACACCCCATTAACCGGCTTACCTGTGACCAGTCGCGTACCGACACCATAGCCGTCAATAATACCACCCGCCTGTTTAATCTTGCCAATCTCCCATTCATCCATATCACCACTGGCAAAGATTTTCGCCTCCGGTAGCAGCGAGTTCACTTGTTTAGACAGATCAGCAATATCTCCAGAATCTAAGCGCACACCTGCAACCTTCGTCTGATTCGCTTTGACCTGTTTTGCCAGACGTTGAGCCGCCGCAACTGTATCATAAGTATCAATTAATAGAGGCGCACTGGGAAAATAGCGTTGAAATGCACTAAATGCCTCATCCTCACTCCCAGATACAGCAGCAATTGCCATAACCAGCGAATGTGCCATTGTGCCACTGGGTTTTTGGTTCAACCTCAGTGCCGCGACCACATTTGAGGTAGAATCAAATCCTGCGGCTAATGCTGCCCGTGCTGCCCAGATTGCGCTTTGTGGACTAAACGCACGGCGGGTACCAAATTCCAACAGCTTGGCATCCTCTCCAGCAACATCTCGCATCCGTGCAGCCCGAGTCGCAATTAGGGTTTGGTAGTTAATTGTATTCAGAATATAAGTTTCTACCAGTTGGGCTTGCCACAGGGGGGCTTCCACCCGCAGCAAGGGTTCATTGGCAAATACGGCGGTTCCTTCGGGTATAGCCCAAACATCGCCAGAGAATCGTCCTGACTTGAGTACTGACCAAAAGCGTTCTGGGACTTGCTCAAACAGCCCTGTTGCCTGCAATGCCTCTATTTGAGATTCATCGAATTGAAGCTTCTCTAGATAATCTAACGCCTGTGCTAAGCCCATGGCAATTAAATAGCCAAAGCCGTTAGGTAAACGTCGCACGAATAATTCAAAGCTGGCGCGTCGATTCTCTAAACCTTCACCAACATAGCAAGCAGCCATGGTCAGTTCATACAGATCAGTCAATAGACTGTAATCGGCTGGAGTCAGAGTGAGTTGTTGGTCTTCCTGTAGCATAGGTTTGCTGAAGATTATTAATGAACTAAAGCGACTTCAACGAAGTAAGTCGCTGTTTCTGGCGCTTCCTTGCTCCTAGTTGCCGCATACTTCCGCATTTGGTAGCGCTAGGCAGCTCGGCGTCTTGAGAGGCTCGTTCCAAACCCCTTGCCCAAATCTCATTAACTTGGGCAGCATTAACGTCTCTATCCTCAACATGATTACACTCACGATTAGAGCAAATATGAACTCTATCAGCCAAGGTCTTAGGTGTTACTTCCCAACATTTAGCGCATCTTTGAGTCGGTTTGAGTTTCTGAGTCGGGGACTCAACATAGAATCCGCCAGCCTCAGCCGCTTTGTAATCCAACAATTGACCTATAATTCCAAATCCAACATCAAGGATAGAGCGATTTAAACCCGCTTTTTGCTTTTTACGCTTACCTTTTTTGGCTCGGCGAGTCATCCCTTTAACGTTTAACTGCTCATTAGCGATTAGGCTATTACCGCTGACTATATCGCTAGTTGTTCTATGGAGCCAATCTTTTCTTTGACACCCTACTTTGCTTTGGAGTTTAGAAACCCTCTTGCGTTCCTTTTTCCATCGGCTTGAACCTTTTATCTTTTTCTTCCTGTTGGGCGCTCTCTTACGTCTTAAACGCTTTGATGCCGCCTTGACCTTTCTGTGTCCCTCCTTAATAAAGTCAGGTTTAGCAATCTTTTCGCCTGTCGATAGCGTTATTGCGTCTTTACAGCCTAGGTCAATACCGATAGAGCCTGTACTTGTCTTGCGGACTGGCTCACACTGGAGTGTAATAGATGCGTACCATTTGCCATTTCTCAAGCAAATCGTACATGTTGTTGCACTCCCCCAAGTTCTAGCTCGACCTCTCATCTGAATGTTCAAGCCCAAGCCTCGCAGCTCTAAGTGACCGTTTTTGCCATTAGAAGAAACTTTCCAGCTTGCTTTATCTGGATAAGTCCAACCTGCATATCTACCCTTGGCTTTGAACTTGGGATATTTCCCTAAACCTTTAAAAAACCTCTGATAGGCGAAATCAACACGCTTTAACGTAGCTTGTAACGTGTGAGAACCTAATTCAGCGTACTCAATCCAAACTTTCTTGAACTCAGGTAAACAATTCTGTTGCTCAAAATAATCTACAGAATGACCCAAGTGTTTGTATTGCGTCCGGCGATTTGCGATAGCCGCATTATAGAGTTCGCCATGCATTTTTCTAGCCCAATGTAACTTGTCACACTGAGATTTGTTGGGATATAATCTGTAGGTTACTCGACGTGTTTTCATGCTACTATTCTATCAAAAGTCTAGCAATTTGACAGGCTTCGGGATGTTGAATCCCTCGCCTGTCCCCTATCCTTCTCCGGCTTACTTCGTTGAAGCCGGAGATTGCCGCGAGCCGCGTTCACAAAGGGAAAGCAGGGAAGCCATGCTGTACTATGAGGAATTAGTACTCTGACCGCGACCTGGTACAGGAATCAGTTCAGTTGCCCCAATTATAGTAGAAATCACCAAAAATAGTTATCTAACAGGTACTGGACTTGGGACAAACTTCGTAGGGGATGTCGGGCTTTTCCGGAAAGGGTGCAACAAATTATTACAGAATGTCAAGGATGTCAAAGAAAATTTATACAAATAGCGAATAATCGGGCGTTTGACTGAACCTTAGGAAAAGTATTGCAAACATAATCAAATAAATGTTGCAAAATACTGTTTTTATGTGGCGCATCCCTCATAATTAACAAGTGAATTGCATACGAATACATCAATTTAAATCTGACTGAGCTTTACTCTATTAGGAGGACAAGGTTATGAATGTTTCCAAACTGTTTGCAGAAATGACCCAATATATATCGGAAGCGGTTGTCAGAATTTTTGGTCCCAGCGACGATGCTTATCCATCTACGGGCGTACAACCCTTCAGTGGTGAACCCTTCCACAAACCCAGAGGAGCGGATTGGTAACATCCGATGAAAATCGGGAAAAAATTGGTTTGGCAACTATTCATGGGTTCATTTAAAAAAGTTAAGTTGGTGAAGATATGTTAAGTTTATTCACCAACTTTTATTTGAGTATTTATTCAAAGGAAATTGATTTGAGAAGCTGAACGCTAGGTTTCTACTACCTTCGACCGCTCTGATGGAGAGTTTAATCTCCCGTTGATAGTAACAAAGTGAAGGAAGCGACAAAAACTTCACACCACCTTTGCTCAGCGATTTGGTTGCACCGTTTGCACATCTGACGTCGCTCTCCTTCAATGTGCAACAAATGGATCACTGCGGCAAAACCTCCAATCCGGTGCAATTCCTTTGTTATTTACCATAGTAGCGGCTAAACTCTTTCACGTTATCGCTCCTTAGGTATAAAGGACAACAATTTGCTATCCATCTAAAAGAGTATAATTTTTGGGTTTACAAGGAGAGTTGACGCAATTGATGTTGCTGTTGATTGAACTGTCTTTGTTCTGGGGTTAACAACTTGTACTCAATTGGAGGACGCATATCCCACTGAGTTTCGGCAAACATCAGTAGAGAGGCGGTCATCACGATACCCGTGGTGAGAAACTGCCATCCCCCTACATAGTTTAAAAGAGCAATACTCAGTAAATGAAAGATACCTGCTAGAGTAAAAGCACGCGATCGCATCCCTATTCCTGTCCCTAAATAACCCACAGCGCACAATCCCAACCATAGAGGACAAAGGCGAATCAACAGATGTCCCCAACCCAGGAAGATGCTCAAATCGGTGAGAATGACACCACCAACCATCAGGACTCCCCAAAAATAAAGTAACCAGTTGAGGCGTTCGACTTTTACCCAAAAGTTAGTGAGTAATACCATCGCTGCGGTGCCAATTAGGGTGAGTCCTGACCAAAGTCCGGCTTGGAGTTTCCAGCTAATCGGCAAAAATTGGGCGGTGATGAAAATCATGGCACAAATTATACCCCAGAACAGGAATACCTGGTCGATACGGGTATAAAAGGCAGATAGCAGAGTCTTGCGTCCGAGTTGCCAATGCAGGCGTAACAATCCTTGACGGTCTTGGTAGTCGAGTTCGTGCTGTTTGATCCGAATAATTGGCTCTGTGGGATTGAAGAAGTTCATGCTATATCTACGTTTGGCAAGAAAGTGTTGTAAAACGTGATCGGTCTTGAGGATGATTTTTTAACTATACTAACAATATATTACAAAATGTGTAGATTATGATCATCAAACTCAAACTAGAGGAAACAGTTGATGAAGGTAAAACGCCAAAGCCGCACTGGCTACAGGTACGGTAAGATTATCCAAGCCCCACTTCGAGAACATTTCTAAAGCGGTAGCCCCTAACGCTACAACTATAGGCACTAACCAGGTTTGCCAAACATTACCCTGGACGCCAAATAGAATTAACCAACTGACCCCATAGCTGATCAGAGTCATCGTCACAGAACCTTCCCAGCTTTTTGTCATCCCCCAGATTTGGTACTTATGCCGCCCAAATCGCTGACCAATCAGTCCCGCTAGTCCATCTCCCCAGGTCATGACTAAAATGCCAATGGCAGCATAGTGGAATTGATGGGGCGACCAAAACCAGGCGATGAGGATACCGATACTCACAGCATAGAAGAATGTGCCAAAACTTCTACGTCCTACACTGTTGATACCGGGCAGAAATGGCACATAATACGACAACAGTGCGATCGCGCTAGCGATGATGGAGGCGGCTATACCAACCCAGGCGGGAATTTGTAACCACCAAGCCAGCAAAATAACATTGCCTGTACCGATGTGAACCACTTTGCGTGCTAATTCTGAACTCGTCGAAGTGTGACGATGGAGTGTCTCAGCGGATAGCACAATCACACCTAGCCCAAGTGCCACAATACTAATCTGGAGCCATAACGCCGGAATTGATTCAAACCAAGGTATTGAGTCAAGCAAGAGTTAACAAGAATAACACAGGAGTGCCTTATCTGAGCGATCCGCCAGAAGACCCTCCCTTGAGCGCGACGGGATGAATGGCGAGTTGTGAAGATTTAGGCAATACATTATCATAGTATCGAGTTGTAATGATG
The DNA here is from genome assembly GCF_040223135.1 of Coleofasciculus sp. G3-WIS-01. Classification (NCBI taxonomy): domain Bacteria; kingdom Bacillati; phylum Cyanobacteriota; class Cyanophyceae; order Coleofasciculales; family Coleofasciculaceae; genus Coleofasciculus; species Coleofasciculus sp. G3-WIS-01. Next base: position 511 of record NZ_JAVJZI010000240.1, on the reverse strand, counting down.
AAAATTTTATTAATTTGGCTAATTCAAGGCTATAAAACCTTTATTTCCCCTATCTTTGGGCCAACCTGTCGATTTCACCCAACCTGTTCAACTTATGCCCTACAAGCCGTTGAACGCTTCGGAGCTTGGCGTGGGAGTATCCTCGCACTGCGGCGTATCTTACGCTGTCATCCATTTCATCCGGGGGGTTACGATCCGATTCCGGAAGCGACTTGCAACAATAAGAGGGGAGACGGGAAGCGGGGTAAGTAGCTGTGCAGATAGAGAAGTAGCAGAGGGAACAGCCGATCTGTAGGGGCGGGTTTTACAGATAACGTTTTGGCACTGTCGGTGAAACTTAACTAAACCCGCCCTGACTAAGTGTGAGAGTTTTGACCGAAAATTGGGGATACAAGCCCCGTCCTTATCGGGCGGCTTTTTATTTGATAAATCGTCCTGTTATTTTGTCAAACAGTTGTATAATGGTGTTAGGAGGTGATGCAATTGTTTAATTTAACCTACGAGTTCAAAC
>NZ_JAVJZI010000217.1:0-17573 GCF_040223135.1 Coleofasciculus sp. G3-WIS-01 | reverse complement strand
ATGAAGGAAAGCTGCGTCAAATCTTAATTAACCTACTGGGGAACGCGATTAAATTTACCAGCCAGGGAGGTGTTACCCTGCGCGTTAAAGGAATCACCGAGGATCACAGAGGCATTCGTAGGGGCCGTAGGGGCGAAGCATTCGCGCCCAAATATCTCGGTTTTATGCTAACACAAGAGCGCGAATGCTTCGCCCAATCCCCAAATCCCAATCCCCAATCCCCAAATCCCAATCCCCAATCCCCAAATCCCAATCCCCAATCCCCAAATCCCAATCCCCAATCCCCAAATCCCAATCCCCAATCCCCAAATCCCAATCCCCAATCCCCAATCCCCAATCCCCAATCCCCAATCCAGCAAAAACTCCGATTTGAAATTGAAGATACAGGTCCGGGTATTGCACCAGAGGAGATTGAATCGTTATTTAAAGCCTTTGTGCAAACCGAAACGGGTCGAAAATCTCTGGAAGGCACAGGATTAGGGTTACCCATTAGTCAACAATTTGTGCGACTCATGGGCGGAGAGATTCACGTCAATAGTCGCTTGAACCAAGGCACTATTTTTACCTTTGATATTGACGTAAAGTTGGTAGAGGGAATTGAGTCACAAACTCAGTCAGCGACTCCTCGGGTGGTTGGTTTGGCTCCTGGACAACCGAATTACCGTATCCTAGTCGTGGATGATCGCCTAGAAAGTCGCTTACTATTAGTAAAACTGCTAACCGTCGTGGGATTTTCCGTGCGAGAAGCGGTGAATGGGCAAGACGCCATCAATGTCTGGAGAAGCTGGGAACCTCATCTGATTTGGATGGATATGCGAATGCCGGTGATGGATGGATATGAAGCCACTAAACGCATCAAAGGGCATCTCAAAGGTCAAGCTACGGTAGTTTTAGCCCTTACCGCCAGTGCGTTTGAAGAAGAGCGTTCTCTGGTTCTCTCAGCCGGTTGTGATGATTTTGTTCGCAAACCCTTCCGAGAAGACGTAATCTTTAATAAGATAGCCCACTATTTAGGGGTGCATTATGTCTACGAACAGCCAACGGCATCAACAGCGTTGGAGTGTGAAAGCCCAGCATCCGATCAACCCCTAACGGCTCAAGCCCTAACCATTATGCCTAAGGAGTGGATTCATGAATTATACCAAGCGGCAAACTCAATTGATAACGAGCAGATTTTCCAGCTTATTCAGCAAATCCCCCCAACCCATGCCCCAATCGCCCAAGCTATCACAGATATGGTGAATAACTTCCGTTGTGATCAAATTATCGATTTAATTGAAGTAGGGATGAAGGAGTTTTGACCCTTCACAACCTTCGAGGGTATGGCGCGTGAATCTGTAGCGGCGGGTTGAGGGACATTGGTGTCAACTTCAGCGCTAAAAGCAGGGGGTGTAGGGGCGGGTTTAACAGATAACGTTCTGTTGATGTCGGATAACTTGACTAAACCCGCCCTTCTAAGGGAGCAGATACATTCGTAGGGGCGAAGCTTATGCGCCCAGATGTTTCGGTTTTATGCCAAGATACCAACGCATAAGCTTCGCCCAATCCCCATGGGGAAGCAGAGGGAGCAGGGGGAGCAAGAGAATGATACATGATAAATTACAAATTACAAATGAGTAAAGGCAACCTATTAATTGTTGACGACACCCCAGAAAACTTACAAGTTTTATCCGCTACCTTGTCGGATCAAGGATATCAAGTGCGGGGTGTGGTCAAAGGAAAAATGGCAATTCGAGCCGCTAAATCAGCTCAACCCGATCTAATTTTACTGGATATCCGAATGCCAGAAATGGATGGATATACCGTCTGTGAACACCTCAAAGCTGATCCGGATACTTGTGGTATTCCTGTCATTTTTATTAGCGCAATTGATGATGTTTTGGATAAAGTCAAAGCCTTTCGCGTGGGAGGCGTTGATTACATTACCAAACCCTTTCAGGTTGAAGAAGTCTTGGCGCGGGTGGAACATCAACTGACGATTCGGCGGCTGTCTCAACAACTAAGCGATCGCAATCAAAAATTAGAACAGGAAATTCAAGAGCGGCGCAAAGCCGAAAAAGCCGCCGCCGCCGCCTCTAAAGCCAAAAGCGAATTTTTAGCCAATATGAGTCACGAACTCCGCACGCCCTTGAATTCTATTTTAGGGTTTACTCAAGTGATGATTCGTGATCTTAAACTGACACCAGAACAACGGGAATATTTGGGCATTATTAATCGCAGTGGTGAACATTTGCTGGATTTGATTAATGATGTCTTAGATTTGTCAAAAATTGAAGCAGGTATTATTTCCCTCTATGAAAGCAGCTTTGATCTGTATCGCCTCTTAGATAATTTGGAAGAAATGTTCCAAATTAAAGCAGAGCAGAAAAAAATAAACCTCGTCTTTCTCATTGCACCCAATGTTCCACAAACCATAAAAACCGATGCTAAGAAATTACGAGTTTGTTTAATTAATCTTTTAGGTAACGCAATCAAATTTACTGAACAGGGTACGATTACCTTGCGAGTAAATTTGGCAACTGAGGCGTTAATTGATCAAAACCCATCAGACACCGATTCATCATTATTGTCAGCCTTTCCCCCCAGACTCCGGTTTGAAGTAGAAGATACGGGAGCGGGTATTTCTCCGGCTGAGATTGACCACTTATTTGATGCCTTTGTCCAAACCGAAACCGGACAAAAAATGGCGGAAGGAACGGGTTTAGGGTTAACCATTACCCGAAAATTTGTGCAATTGATGGGGGGAACGATTACCGTCAATAGTGTTGTCGGAAAGGGGACGATTTTTCGATTTGATATTAAAATTTCTCCGGCAGAGGTTTCCCCAGTTACGCCCCAATCTAGCCAGCGCGTCTTATGCTTAGAAACCAATCAACCGATCTATCGTATCCTAGTGGTTGATGATACCCCCGAAAATCGCCTTTTGCTGATTAAATTACTCGAACCGATTGGCTTTGAAGTACGTGAGGCGGTAAATGGGATGGAAGCTGTAGCTTTATGGGAAAGTTGGCAACCCCACTTGATTTTTATGGATACACGTATGCCAATGATGGATGGATTAGAAGCAACGCGACGGCTGAGAATTAAAGAAAAAGAACGCTTATCTAAACTCAACTCAGCCCCTGATTTTCCCAGAACCATTATTATAGCTTTAACCGCCAGCGCTTTTGAAGAAAGGCGGGAGGAGATTTTAGCCGCCGGCTCTGAAGATTTTTTCCGTAAACCGTTTACAGAGGAGCAAATTTTTGACACAATTGCCCACTATTTAGGAGTGCGTTATCGTTATGAAGAGTTATCGGAGGGTTTGCCTCTACCTGGATCGAGTTATAGGATACAAGAGAAACCAGACTCATTTTTCTGTTCAGAGTTAGCCAGTCTACCTTCAGCCTGGGTGACTGAATTAGCACAGGCGGCTAATCAGTTAGATGAAGCGATGATTGCTCAGTTGATTCAAGAACTGCCCACAGAAAAGGCAGATTTAGCCAAGGCATTAACTGATTTACTTCATAATTTTAGACTGGATATTATTGTGCGAGTGTCTCAGGCGGTCATCAATTATAAGGACGAGAGTGATGCTAAGTCAACAATTATCAACAGTATTGAAAAAAGATGAAATAACGATATTAGTGGTTGACGATAACCCCAATAATTTACGCTTTTTATCTGATGTATTGCAAAAAGAACATTATAACGTTCAACGGGCTATTTGTGGAGAACTCGCCGTCAATGCGGCAATTTCGTCGCCTCCTGATTTGATTTTACTGGATATTGTCATGGCACAGATGGATGGGTATAGTGTTTGTCAATGCCTGAAGTCAAATCCTAAAACTAAAGACATTCCCATCATTTTCTTAAGCGCGTTGACAGAAGCCGCTGATAAAGTTAAAGCGTTGAAAATTGGTGCGTCTGACTATATTACTAAACCGTTCCAACCGGAAGAAATTTTAGTTCGGATCGAACATCAACTGCTCCTGCAACGATTACAGAACCAGTTAAAAGAACAAAATAGTTTACTCCAACAAGAAATTCGCGATCGCCAGCAAGCCGAACGTCAACTTCGCGAACATGCGAAACAGCTTAGCCACCAAAATAGTTTACTCATCAAACTGGCTAAAAATAAAATTTTATATCAGGAAAATTTAGAATTAGCACTCCAGGAAATCACCGAAGTTACTGCCCGTACCCTTGAAGTCGAACGAGTCAGTGTCTGGCTCTATAATGAACAAAAAACTCATATTGAATGTCTGGATTTATTTCAGCGAAGTCACTGCGAACATAGTGCTGGATTAAGCCTAGCCCTAGCTGACTATCCTATTTATTTTAACGCCTTAATTGAGACTCCCCTAGTTGCATCAGATGATGCAATCAATGATCCCAGAACCTGTGAATTGATTGAGTCTTACCTACAGGTATTAAATATAACCTCAATGCTAGACGCTCCGTTACGATTGGGAGGAAAAGCCGTAGGTGTTTTATGTGTGGAACAGATAGGAACCTGCCGACATTGGACGCCAGAAGAACAAAATTTTGCCCGTTCCATTGCCGATTTAACCTCATTACTCCTAGAAGCTCAAGAACGCCAACGTGCCGAAGTTGCTCGCCAAATCTCAGAAGAAAAATTTGCCAAAGCCTTTAGTTGTAGCCCTGATCCGATTACGATTAGCACTTGTCCAGAAGGACGCTATATCGATGTGAATCGTAGCTTTCTCAAGCTATTGGGATATGAGAGACAAGCTGTCATTGGTCAGACAATTTTTGATCTGAAATTGGTGGTAAATCCCCAGGATATGGTTCAGTTTGAACAGCTTTTACATCAACAAGGATCACTAGGTCAGTTGGAAATGGAATGGCGGACTAAAACGGGTGAAATTATCACCTTATTATTATCGGCTGAGTTTATGGATTTGAATGGAAAACGCTGTGTTATTACCGTTGGCAAAGACATTACAGAACGCAAGCAAATTGAAGAAAATTTACGCCAAAGTGAAGAACGTTGGCAGTTAGTCTTAAAAGGAAATAATGATGGAATTTGGGATTGGAATTTGCTCAGTGGTGAAATTTTTACGTCTGAGCGGTTTCAGGAAATTCTGGGCAATAAAAATTGCCAGGATGACACCTGCAAAATTGTACATCGTTTCGATGAATGGATCAGTCGCATCCATCCTGATGATGTGGAGCAAATTATAGAAATAACCCAAAAATACTTGGAGCGTCAAATCCCTTATTATGAAATTGAATATCGCCTGCAATGCCAAAACGGTGACTATAAATGGGTAATGTGTCGCGGACAAGCCCTCTGGGATGAGGAAGGAAAACCTCAGCGAATGGTGGGTTCACTCAAAGATATCTGCCAACGCAAACAAGCTGAAGAAGCTTTGCATCAATCGATTCAGCGAGAACAGGAAAAATCGATCCAACTGGAGACAGCATTAGCTGAACTCAAACGCGCCCAAACTCAATTGATTCATAATGAGAAAATGTCCAGCTTAGGACAAATGGTGGCAGGTGTGGCTCACGAAATCAATAATCCTGTCAACTTTATTGGCGGGAATCTTATGTATGCTAAAAATTATTTTGTCGATCTCACTCGTTTAATTAATGCCTATAGCAAAACTTATCCCCATCCCCCAGAAGCCATTCAACAGATTATTGATGAAATTGACTGGGAGTTCGTCAGTGAGGACTGGCAAAACGTGATAAAATCCATGGAGATTGGTGCGGAACGCATTCACCAAATTGTTCAATCCTTACGCATTTTTTCTCGGCATCATGAATCGGAGCGAAAGGCGATTGATATTCATGAAAGTATAGATAATACGTTGATTATTTTACAGCATCGCCTCAAGGCATCGGGCAAGCGCCCCAAAATTGAAGTGATTAAAGAATACGCTAAACTACCGATGATTACCTGCTACGCCAGTCAGTTAAATCAGGTGTTTATGAACTTGCTGAGTAATGGGATTGATGCCCTAGAAAATAAACCGGCTCCCCGTGTGATTAAAATTTGCACCGAAATGGTTAAGAAGAGTCAGAGTGCAGAAAATAATGGTCATAAACAGCAAACCAGGGACTTTGCTGTTATTCGGATTGCCGATAATGGTACAGGCATTTGTGCTGATATTATTCCCCAAATATTTGATCCATTCTTTACCACGAAACCAGTAGGACGCGGCACCGGATTAGGCTTATCGATTAGCCACGAAATTATTGTAGAAAAACATCAAGGTAAACTTCAGTGTGTGTCAAATCCAGGTCAAGGAACAGAGTTTATTGTGGAAATTCCGATTATAAAATATAAATGTTAAAATTCCGGCTCCCGGTTCCCTGTCTCTTTATAAATGACATAAACAAATGACAAATGACGAACTACGCAATTGACTTTGGCACAAGCAATACAGTTATCACGCGATGGAACGCCGCCACTGGAGAAGCGGAAACCGTCAGCCTAGCCGGTTTATCGGTACAACTTGCCCAAAATCCTCCCCTGATTCCCAGTTTGGTCTATGTTGAGGATGCCCAACATAGTAAAGTTATCGTTGGTCAAACAGTACGCGATCGCGGCTTAGATATTACCACCGATCCCCGCTTTTTCTCCAGCTTTAAACGGGGGATAGGTTCCCAGATTCAGGGATTTCTACCCGAATTGGATGAACAAACCGTCAGTTTTGAGAAAATTGGACAATGGTTTCTCACTCAGATTATCGCCAAACTCTCCCCCTCCCCCACAGAAACAATTGAATCCTTAATTCTTACCGTACCCGTGGATAGCTTTGAAGCCTATCGCCATTGGCTGACAGGGGTTTGTCAATCCTTACCCGTGGAACAACTACGGATAGTAGATGAACCAACAGCCGCTGCTTTGGGGTATGGTGTGGCAGAAGGAGAAACCCTCCTCGTGGTGGATTTTGGTGGTGGTACTTTAGATTTATCCCTGGTGCAGTTAAATCAAGAGGTACAAACGGGAACAAAGCCGCTGGGTTTTATCCTTAAATGGGGGGAGAAAGTCTTGGGGGAACGTTCGGGACAAAAGCCCAAAATTGCCCGGGTGCTAGCCAAAGCAGGGCAGAATTTAGGCGGATCAGATATTGATAACTGGCTAGTGGATTATTTTGCCCAAACTCAAGGAATTTCGCGATCGCCTCTAACCACGCGATTGGCTGAACGCCTGAAAATTAAGCTATCTTCAGCACCCACAGCCACGGAAGTTTACTTTAATGATGAAACTCTAGAGAGTTATGAACTGAATCTGGATCGGCAAACATTGGAAACTATCTTAACAGATCACCAATTTTTTGATAATCTGAATGAGAGAATGACCCAACTCCTGCAACAAGCACGGCGGAGTGGGATCGAAGTGTCGGATATCGATGGGGTGTTGTTGGTGGGGGGAACTGCACAAATCCCCGCCGTACAAGAGTGGGTGAAGCAATACTTTGACGCCGAAAAGATTCGTTCCCTAAAACCCTTTGAAGCCATTGCCCAGGGAGCGCTACAATTAGCCCAAGGAATTGAAGTCCAAGATTTCCTCTACCATAGCTATGGTATCCGCTATTGGGATCGCCGGAATAATTGTCACAATTGGCATTCAATTATTAAAGCCGGACAACCCTATCCAATGAGTAATCCGGTGGAATTGGTACTAGGGGCGTCAGTGGAGAACCAACCGAGTATTGAGTTAATTGTCGGTGAATTAGGTGCCGAAACGGGGGCGACAGAGGTATACTTTCAAGGCGATCGCTTAGTGACGCGGAAATTCGGTGGCGGGAAAACCTCAGTCCAACCCTTGAACGATCGCGACGGTGCGAAAACCATTGCCCAGCTTACACCACCAGGAAATCCAGGACCTGATCGGATTAAACTAAAGTTTTGGGTGGATCGCGATCGCGCTTTGCGATTAACAGTCGATGATTTACTCACCGATCAAACAGTATTGCAGAATCAGGTAGTCGCACAATTAAGTTAAGTTTGGATAACCGTTACTTCCCCTGCTTCCCTGAAAGGGCGGGTTTAGCTAAGTTATCAGACATCGACAGAACGCTATCCGTAAAACCCGCCCCTACACCCCTTTTATCCCTGCGATCGCGGGCGTAGGTATTCTGAGATTGGGAAAGGAGTCACTAGAGTTACGCCAGCCAACGCCCTAAGATTCCTGTTCCTTTTTCAACAATTCCTCTTTAGAATCACTCCAGTAGGCGCTATATGTCCAGACTTCACTACTTCCTTTAGTTTCGACGGACCATCGATAAATCGCCGATTTGGGATTAACCCCAACCTCAATTAGCTTTGCTCCCATATAATATTCCATCTGGCGCTTGGTCATGTCCTTAGCACCACTGGGCTGGTTCTTGGAGATCGTGCGAGACATGTGGGCTTGTGTAGGTTTTGGCATAGTTTTCTAGTATTAATGGGAAATCAACGTCTCCTATTGTTTCATGTTTGACCGGAAACCAAAGAGGGAATCGAGTATGGATTTGAGTCTGTGCATGATTGTTAAGAACGAGGAAACCTTTTTATCCCAAGTCTTGGAGAGTGTGAAACCTGTCGTGGATGAAATGGTGATTCTGGATACAGGATCGAGCGATCGCACGATTGATATTGCTCAAGAGTATGGGGCTATGGTCTATCATTTTCAATGGTGCAATGATTTCTCCGCCGCCCGCAACCATGCGCTGCAATACGTCCAAGGGAAATGGGTGCTGGTGCTGGATGGGGATGAAGTGTTAACGCCGGAAATTGTACCAGAAATCCAACAGGCGATAAAAAATGATCGCTATTTGGTGATTAACCTCATCCGTAAAGAAGTGGGCGCAGCGCAATCTCCTTATTCCCTGGTATCCCGTTTATTTCGCCATCACCCCGATGTCCACTTTTGTCGCCCTTACCATGCGATCGTGGATGATAGTGTCACTCAATTATTGCAGCGAGAACCGGATTGGCAGGTGGTTTCTCTGTCTACTGTGGGCATTTTACATTATGGCTATCAACCGGGCGCGATCGCGGCTCTGGATAAATATACTAAAGCCAAGAATGCCATGGAAGGATTTCTCGTCGATCATCCCAATGATGCATACTTGTGTAATAAATTAGGAGCGCTTTATGTGCAAATAGGTCAAGTGGAGGAAGGGATTACTCTGCTTAAGCGGGGATTCAGTGATCCCCACGTAGACGCTGCGGTATTATTTGAATTACATTACCATTTAGGCAATGCTTACACCAAACGGAACCATCTTCAATTAGCGGCTCAGCAGTATCAAGACGCGATCGAGCAACCGATTCTCCCCCAACTTAAATTAGCAGCTTATAATAATTTAGGTAATTTGTTATTCAGCGTTGGCGATTTCACCACGGCGAAGCGAGCCTATCAAGCGACGGTGAAGATTGACCCGAGTTTTGCGGTGGGATACAATCACCTAGGTATGACCTTAAAAGCCCTAGGAGAGTGGGAAGCCGCGATAACATCCTATCAAAAAGCGATTCAACTAAATCCTGAGTATGCCGACGCTTACCAAAACTTAGGCGTCGTACTACTTAAACAGGGTCGAGTACCCGAAAGTTTATCAGCATTAACCTTAGCGATCGCACTTCATCAAGCCACCAATCCCAATGAAGCCCAACGGTTACGTCAACAGTTGCAAGGGATGGGCTTTGAAACAGTAGAGTGACATACTCCTACACCAACTGACTACAGTATGGTGTAGGCTCTAGAGCGACTCCAGAAGAGATCCTCACCTTAAGCTCACTCGTATGAGTAAATACCCTGACATGACAACAAAGCCAGCGCCATGAACCGCTAGCATTTCCTGACGTTTCACGGCATATTTTTGGGTGGGAGTGATGCCTAGAGGAACAGGCGTATCTACAAAAATTGTCACATACTTACGATCAACAATTTGAGCGAATGTCACCATAAAACTAGACCTTGAGGTTCAACAACCATCAACCATGAGTACCAAACGCCTACCTATTGCTATATCGGGAATCCTTGCTACTGTGACTGCGATTGGTGCTACGACTCTCCACGCGATCGCACCGATTGACGGGTTGAATCCCTGGCTGGGAGTAACGGTCGCTGTGGCTCAAGATATTGATGAACAAATTAATATTCGAGTTTATCAACAAGCCAGTCCGGCGGTAGTCTCCATTGATACGGTAGAGGGTACAGGAAGTGGCAGTATTATTAGCGCCGATGGGTTGGTTTTAACCAATGCTCACGTTGTCGCAGGTTCCCCGACGGTTACAGTAACCCTAGCGGATGGGAGACGCCTGATTGCGGATGTGGTGGCGTTTGCTGATAATGGGTTAGACCTAGCAGTTCTCAACATTCGCACTCCCAGCAATTTACCGACCATTTCTCTGGCTCCCCGTCCCGTCCAAGTCGGACAACGAGCATTTGCCATTGGGAATCCATTTGGCAGGTTGCAAGGCACGTTTACGGTAGGGATTATTAGCCGTATCGACCAACAACGGGGCTTAATTCAAACCGATGCTGCGATTAATCCGGGAAACTCTGGCGGACCCCTACTGAACTCTCAAGGTGAATTAATTGGAGTGAATACGGCGATTTTGGGCAGTCCTAGCGGCGGGAATTTGGGGATTGGCTTTGCGATTAGCATAGATAGAATTCGCCCGTTTCTGGCGGCTTTGCGCGATGGACGTGCGCCCCAGATGGTTCAGCAGCCTAACCCCTCTGGGACTCACCGCCCCCCTCAACCCTTAGCCCTAAATGGTGCGGTGATCCCCGGTCGGCTGGGTCAGGGAAGTCAGGTTTTACCCACAGATAACAGCTTTTTTGATATCTATGCTTTTGAAGGCAGGGCGGGTCAGCGGGTACAAATTGATATGACCAGTGGGGAAATCGACTCCTTTTTAATTTTGCTCGATCCCAATGGTAATGATTTAGCCCAAGATGATGATAGCGGTGGTGGCACCAATGCCCGATTATCTGTGATTTTACCCAGGGATGGGATCTATTTGTTAATGGCAAATGCTTATGAAGCGGGACAAACCGGATCATACAATTTACGGGCGGTAGCGATTGGGGGAAGTTCACTTACGCAAGATTCTCGTTGGTGATGGGGGTGTTCCAGACGTAGTATGCTACGTCTGGAACGCGGTCGGGGCGGGTTTAATCCCATCTGGGTCAAAAAGAAACGATAGTAGTAAAACCCGCCCCTACAGACTGTTCCCTTTAAATCAAACCCACCCAACCTAACAAACCTTTACCGGTAATCAACTCGATCAGCAATAGAGCCACAAATGCGATCATGGCAAACCGTCCGTTGATTTGCTCGGCGTAAGGTGTCCAACCAAAAGCGGGTTCGGGTTGGTTGGGGGTTTCTGTTGTCGATTTTTCTTTTGTAGGTGTTTGAGAGGTCATGATTTTGGTACAATGTCTTGCTCAGGTTTCTCAGATTTCAAGGCTTGAACAGATTCAATCAGCGATCGCACTTGCGCGGTGCCTTCGGAGGCGTCAAATCCTAAAGGGAATTTACCACTGGCGAGCATCCGTAATCCGAGGGGACTTAAACTGAGCATTCCTTTAATATCTCGGAAGAAGTTTGCCACCACCTGTATGCCAAATTTGCGCTCATCAACCCAACCTCCTTGTTTGACCAAATCAATTAAGACTTTGCGATGGCGGATTGAGCGGCTGGCTTGCTTGTCTTTGCGAGTCAGAATTTCTTGTTTAATTTTACCGATTTGATCCATGGGGGCGACATCCATCGGGCAAACGGCGTTACACATTAAACACCGCGTACATCCCCACACCCCCTTAGTGCCTTGATTGTAGTTTTCTAGGCGACTTTCTATGGCGGTATCGCGAGAATCAGCGACTAGACGCTGGGCTTTGGCGAGGGCGTGAGGACCAACAAATGTGGGATCAACCTCGCGAGCATTACATTCTGAATAACAAGCGCCACACATGATACAATTACCGTTCTGATCCAGGCGCGATCGCTCTTCGGGACTTTGTAAAAATTCCCGTTCAGGAATGGTTCGTCCGGCTGTGCTAACGTAAGGTTCAACCGCTTCTAAGTTGTCCCAAAAGCTCCGCATATTCACGACTAAATCCTTAATTACGGGAAAATTTCCCAGGGGAGCAATCGTGATTTCCGGAATCTCCGGGCGATTATGCTCAGGTAAGTGCGCCAATTCATTGCCCACATTTTCTTTACAAGCCAGTGCGGAGCGACCATTGATCCGCATCGCACAGCTACCACAGATTGTGTTGCGACAATTCTTGCGAAATGCTAAGGTTCCATCCTGCTCCCACTTGATCCGATTCAGGCACTCCAGAATCGTGTTTCCTTCCTCCACATCCAGCTTGTAAGTCTCGATAGTGGGGGAGGTATTTTGAGTCTGTCGAATGATTTTAAAGGCAACTTGCATAGTGATACGCTCTGTTTGTATCTCAACACCTATATGAAAATTACCACCTTAAGAGGAGTCACAACCTACCCATTGACCATCACCCCCTGATTTGGTAGATCGCCCCTAAATAAATATAGATGAGAAAATTTTGCTAGAAGGCACTCGCTCAACTTATCCTAGCAGCGATGTTTGGCAAACTGACTACAGTCTAAGACAATCGGCACTCACTCAGGATTCATCCTTAGGAGTGTTGATTTTCTGCTGATAGATGCTCTCTCCCTTGTGTCTGGTCAAATTTTTCCCTGATCACCTGCCAAATCCCCAGATGGATCATTGAGCCGAACATACTTCTGGTTCCATCTTTTGCCGATGAGTCCTAACTTGGTTAAAATTTTAACCTAAGAAGCGGCTTTAGTGTCTCTGTCCAATCCTTATGGCTCAAATTCCCAGAAATTTTAATAAATGATCAAAAAAATCTTGACCAAAATCAGAGATTTAACGATATATTTTTTATATAGCCAAATACACTTGGCAGCATAAGACCTTTACCATCCTGAAAATTGAAGGATAGTCTGTGAAATTATGGCAGAGACCCAACCTAATGCATTAACGGGGAAAGCCTTACTTCAAAAAGTAAAAGAGCTCTCCCACTTGCCTCGACGAGAAACAGCAAAACGCTGTGGCTATTACACGGAAAGTAAAACCGGTCAGACCCGCGTCAACTTAACTGATTTTTATGATGCGGTGTTAGCGGCGAAAGGTGTTCCCTTAGATCCAGAGGGAGCAAAAGATGGTCGTGGTCGGGAACCGACGTATCGAGTCAGCGTCCATAAAAACGGTCAAATTGTGATTGGCTCAACCTACACTCAGGAAATGGGATTGAAGCCCGGTGATGAGTTTGAAATTAAACTGGGCTACAAGCATATCCATCTCAAACAGGTTGATATGGATACATCTGAGGAGTCGGAAGATCTGGAATTGGAAGCCGCAGAGGTTTGAGGCGGCTCATGCTAAAAAGGATGGGTTATACAAATTATCCATCCTTGGCAGCATGAAAGTAGCCGCGTTGAAACTATAGCTCCTCACCGTTTGCCGATCTCGCTTATGGCTAATTTTGATCAGGCAGATAATCCGTGTATTATTTGGCTAATAAGCGCATCGGCGCTAGTAAAAGTCGCGGTTTTTTTTCTGGCTTGGTCTGCGTTGTGGTTGCCTTTAGCCATGGCGATCGCAATCCGACTGAAATGGCATCCTCCTAAGGCTTTGGCAGCACAGCAAAAGTTGCCATTCGTCGCTGTTCTTTACATCATTGCCCCCCTGATTATCTGGGGGGCGACACAGATAGAAGGTACATCATTTGCCGACTATGGCTGGGGCTGGACGACGCGGATTTGGATATCCTTAGTCGGGGGATTTGGCGTGGCAATTTTGAGTTTAGGAATCAGCTTTACGGGACAATGGCTAGTAGGCTGGGTGGATTGGCATGGGGAAAATTGGCAGCAATTGACCAGGATTGGACTGCCAATATTCGGAATAGGACTAGGCATTGGATTAATTGAGGAATTGGTGTTTCGCGGGTTCCTGCTGACGGAACTCCATCAAGACTATTCTCTGGGAATAGCGGCGGTAATATCGAGTCTGATCTTTGCTCTATTGCATCTGATTTGGGAACAACAACAGACGCTCCCTCAAATTCCTGGATTATTGCTAATGGGTATGGTATTAGTCCTAGCTCGGTATGTAAATGAGGGGAGTTTAGGCTTAGCCTGGGGATTGCATGGGGGTTGGATTTGGGGATTAACCTGTCTCCAGGAAGCAAAATTGATTTCATATACCAGAAAAGTACCCCTATGGATAACGGGAATAGGAGACAATCCCTTAGCTGGCATGTCTGGTATCTTGTGTTTACTGGGTGTTGCTGCTTTCCTATGGGGGATTGGGGATTAGTGATTCGTCCTTTGTTGATTGTTCAGGGTTCATTGTTGATGGGGAATCTTCTCCCCCAGCTCCCAGACGCGCCATGGCGCGTCTCTACAACCCCTCTTTCGCTGACCAACGTTTTTGCCAGTGGGAGCTGGGTTCGAGAGTAGAGGCTTGCTGCTCAATTTGCCGCCGTTGGAGGATAATTGCCGCTTGATCCGCAAGTTGAGGATCACGATAGGGAATAGCCGCACGGGTTTGCAAATGTTGACGCGATCGCTCCGAGAGAGGGGGTAGAGTAGAAGCGTCAAAACTTGCCACGGTTCCCGGTTGTCGTCCCCCCACAGGGGGTGTCGCACCAATCTTAAAGCCCGCCGTGATTAAACCACCTCGGACAGCCGCCGCACAGGAATAGGTTGCCAGTCTACCTGTCTTGGCGCAACACTCTGCTAATTGTTGGAGAAATTCCACCGTCCATAATTGAGGACAACGACGGGGAGAAAAGGGATCGAGAAAAATAGCATCAGCGGGGAAGTTCGACTGACGTAATTGCTGGATGCTTTTTCTGCCATCGCCTAAATAAAGTTGCGCCTGAAGCTGATCCGTTTTGACTTCTGATTTTATCACCAGACGCTCTAGGAGTTCGGGAATTGGCTGATTCCAGTCCTGGAGAAAATCATGTGCGATCGCGCTTCGCGGTACAGTCGGGTCTAATTCCAGAGCGACTAATTCAACTCGACATCTGGGGTTAATCGTCCAAATCGTTTCTAGAGCCGCCGCTGTATTGTAGCCTAAGCCATAGCAGACATCCAGCAGACGCACAACCTGCTGTTGAGCTTTTTGTTTCAGGTGGCAAGGTTCAACAAATTTTAACAAAGCTTCCGTTTTTGCCCCTTGAGTACTGTGGAAATATTCACCAAACTCTTCAGAAAAGAAGGTGAATGAGCCATCGCCTGTGGGCTGAGGGGTAAAGCTGTGGATGTTTTCCATAGTTTGTCTTATTGATATTCAAAACTTTACCTTCCCCCCCATCTCCCCTATATTCCAGACGTTCCAAGCCTTACATCTCTACAATCTTCCTCACCTTCCCCATTACCTGTTTCTAGACCTTGACCCTTGACAAACCTCACTCAAGGGTACTATAACGGTAATAACTCACAAGAATGATAAAGAGTCAGGGTGTCAGCAGACAGCATTAGTGAAATGTGAGGCACAGATGGCACCCACTTCATCCCAGCCTCTGGAGAGAGATCCAGTTTCGGCGGGTGCATCCTGACTACTTTGGCTAATGTTACTCCAGTTTTAGAGGAAATTGACATCATGAAAACCATAACCGCCAAAATCAAACAGGTAATTTGGGCAACTCCCTTGTGCCTTACTTTTCTGTCTCCAGTTTCCAGTCAAGCCTTAACCGTTGAAGAGGTTCCTAATCCTCAACAGCTAAATGGTACTTGGGTGACGGATATGGCAAATATTCTCAGTGACTCCACAGAAGCCCAACTGAATCAAACCCTATCTGAGTTAGAAGCCAAAAATGGTACAGAAATCGCTGTGGTGACTGTACCCGGAACCGCCCCGGCTGAGTCTCCCAAAGCATTTACCACCAAACTGTTCAACTACTGGGGGATTGGTAAAGCCGATGAGGATAACGGGGTTCTGTTTCTCATTTCTAAAGGGGATCGTCGGGTAGAAATTGAAACCGGATATGGTATCGAGGCGATTTTACCCGATGCCAAAGTCGGCAGAATTATTGACAGTCAAATTATTCCCAAATTCAAACAAGGGGACTTTGATAGTGGCACATTGGCAGGTACGAAAGCCTTAGCGGTGGCGATAGAACCGACAGTGTTTCCTCAAGAATCAACATCAACGTTTCCCTGGCAACTTCCTTTAGGCGGTGCATTAGCATTGGGACTCGGAGTTGGCACTTATGTGAGCAGGCGGCGCCGAGTGTTGGTTAAGCCGGAAGGAAAAACCCGCACTCAAGAGCATCCTCACAGCAATCGCCCCTTACATTGTGCCGATTGCAAGCAGCGCCTGGAAAAACTCGACGCCATTACACTGCAATCCAAGCTCACTCAACCGGAAAAAGTAGCGCAAAAAATTGGTAGTCTCCGATTGGAAGGCTGGCGATGTCCCCGTTGTCATCCTCACTTAAAAGGTGTGCATATTTTTGCCTATATCTGTGACTCATCAGACTTTGGCAAATGTCCCACCTGTAAGGAATTAACCGTTACTCGCAGGATTAAAAAGGTGCTCAAAGAATCCACTTGGAACCAAGAGGGTAAGCAATTGGTGCATCAAGATTGTCACTGTTGTGCTTATCAGGAAGAGGTGACAGAAGCGATTCCCTGCTTGACACCACCATCTAATGCTATTTTCCTCAAACCCAATGCGCGATCGCAAGAGCCCCGACGGTTTAATCCCGACTGGAATCACTCACCCAAGCATTGTGCTGATTGTAAATATCCCATGCAACTTATGGGTATTGACGACTTGCAATCCCATCTCACTCGTCCCCAAAAAGTGGCACAAAAGCTGGGAAGTATTCAACTCAATGGTTGGCAATGTCCGAATTGTCAGGGTATTCATATTAGCATTTGTGCAGTGACTTCCGGTAAGTTTTACGAATGTCCTCGCTGTAAAGAATTAACCGTAACTCTTACAAAAAAAACCGTGAAGCAAGCAACGGAAAATAGCACAGGTGAACGATTAGTTATCGACGATTGCCAATGTTGTTCCTATCAAAAACAAACAGCGGAAATTATTCCTTGCATCCCTTCTTACTCTAGCAGTGGCGGTTACAGCGGTGGTTTTAGCGGTGGTTTTAGCGGCGGTGGTTTTAGCGGCGGTGGCTGTAGCGGCGGCGGTGGCGGTGGTTTTGGCGGTGGTTCCAGTGGCGGTGGTGGCGCTGGCGGTGGGTTCTAACCCCTTTGTAGTTGCGCTGTCTTCGCTGTAAACCCCTGCATCACCTACTACCAACCCTTAAATCAGCGCCATTGAGTTAACCACCACGCTCAGATTGTAAAGACTTATGACAACAATCAACATATTGCATAAAACCCAGGAGTCAACAGTGAGTAAAACACAGACGAATCAGGTTCAAGAATTTACAGCTTTCTCTCATAACCCAATCAACATCAAAATTTTATCGGAGATTGAAATCATGAAACCTTTTGCACGTCAACTCAAACAGATGATTTGGACAATTCCAGTTTGTCTCACGATTTTATCACCGCTTGCTGCCCAAGCCTTAACGGTTAAAAAGGTTGCCATTCCGC
>NZ_JAVJZI010000215.1:0-7171 GCF_040223135.1 Coleofasciculus sp. G3-WIS-01 | reverse complement strand
TAATTTAGAGAATCCTGAGGATACAACTTCCATTAACCCAGAAGATAACTTAGAGAATCCTGAGGATACAACTTCCATTAACCCAGAAGATAACTTAGAGAATCCTGAGGATACAACTTCCATTAACCCAGAAGATAATCTGAGTAATCCCAGCGATACGACTCTCTCTGAACCAACAACTAAACCAATTAACTCAACTAATCCTAGTCTTAGGGAAACCAATAGTAATCCATCTGTCTCCGCTGAAACCCCATCTAATGAAGGGAATAGCAATTCATCCACCCCCGCTAACAACTCATCCAGCGAAGCCTCATCATCAGGGAGTTCTGACTCATCCCTCCAATCCGTTGAAGCCTCAGAGGAAAACTTTACTCGGCAATTTGTAGACTATTTAGGCTTACCCACTGATATTCCCTTAGTCACTCTCGCCCAAAGCCGAGATATTCTCGACAACATCGAGAAAACTACAGGGGTTAAACCAGCATTGCTTTATATCAGTTTTGTCCCGCAAGAGATTTCTAATCAGGCGGAAAATCCATCATCTTCAAGCCAAAATTATCCTCCCAAAACCCGCAATCCTGAAGACCAAGTAGAATTACTACTCGTTACCTCTAATGGATTACCCATTCGCAAACGACTGACGGGAATCACTCGCCAACAAGTTCTCAAGGTTGCGGATCAGTTTCGCTTAGAAGTTACCAATGTTCGCAGTCGCCAAGGCTACATTCTGCCCGGAAAACAACTCTATGAGTGGCTGGTTGCTCCCATGGAAGCCGAACTGCAAGCTCTAGGTATCGAAAACGTAACGTTTATAGTAGATTACGGTTTACGCTCTATTCCTATGGCGGCTCTTTACGATGGGCAACAGTTTTTGATTGAGAAATATAGTGTTGGCTTAATGCCGAGTTTAAGCCTAGTAAACCCGAACTACAAACCCATTGAAAACATGGAAGTTTTAGCCATGGGTGCTGCACTATTTACTGACCAAAAGCCCTTACCTGCGGTTCCCGTAGAATTATCAGAAATTACTCAATCTCTGTGGCAAGGCAGATCTTTTCTCAACGATGCTTTTACCCTAGAAAATCTAAAATCACAACGTCAGCAGCAACCCTTTGGCATTATCCACTTAGCCACTCATGCTAATTTCCAATCTGGAGCACCGAATAATTCTTATATCCAACTTTGGGATAGGAAGCTGCGACTTAATCAATTACCTCAGTTAGATTGGAATAATCCCCCCGTCGAATTATTAGTCCTCAGTGCTTGTCGCACCGCATTGGGGAATGAGGAAGCCGAATTAGGTTTTGCTGGATTAGCGGTTAAAGCGGGTGCAAAATCAGCCGTAGGAAGTTTATGGTATGTCAGTGATGAGGGAACTCTCGGATTAATGAGCAAACTCTATCAAACCCTCAAACAAGCCCCAATTAAAGCAGAAGCACTGCGACAAACTCAACTGGCAATGTTGCAGGGACAAGTTTATCTCAAAGGGGGTCAACTGGTTGCGGGTGATAAATCAATCTCGTTACCGCCAGAATTAGCTAGACTCGGAGACATAAACTTTGAACATCCCTATTACTGGAGTGCCTTCACTATGATTGGTAGTCCTTGGTAATTTGTCTTATGTCTTATGTCATTCGTTATTCGTTATTCGTCATTTGGTCGGGGCGGGTTTTGCAGCCAAGCTAGGGATAAAAATCAATATTAGTCCCTAAACCCGCCCCTACAGACAGACGCTTCTGGCATCACGGAAAGGAACATGACTCCCCTATCTGTCTCATCTCCCCATCACCCCCTATCTAGCAGAATCCCCATCGACAAGAGGTTCGTTCATAAAAGTGCAATCGTCCCACACCCAGATATAATCCATAGGGTTTTTCTCCTGCTGGAAAAGCGGTTACACCAAATAAATAAACTCCGCCCCAATACGGATTATGCCGTGGCTGAAGACCAATGGTAAATGTGGTTCCAGGGGGAATCGGTTCGGCAAAACGAATAGAAACTGTGTTTGTTTCATTATCTTTTGTGACTGATTGCAACGGCAATTGTTCGCCTTTATTGTATGCAACTCACAAATCTGGGGGTTGATCGCGGTTAGTTAATTCCGAGGGAGGGCGATCGCTACTCCAAGCCCACCACACTGTACCACACTGGCATTGATAGAACTCTTGCCACTTCTTGCGATAATCTTCAGTCAGGACTGGTGATTGTCGATTAATCCAAACCCGTTGGGCTTCCATGCAAGAAGCATGACAGGAGGGACAGCAGAATTCTAATGCATGAGTTGCTGATTTTGTCCATTGCGGTGGAAATGGGGTAAAGGCGTCCATAGTCTATCGCTGGGTTGTAGCTTGAGGGGATAGTCTGGTCTTGACAATCTCCTGTGCCTATTTTACGGGTTTACCTGCCCAGACATTTTGCATTTTAAGGCAGGCATGAGATAGTTGGGAAAATAAGTGTTTTAAGTTTATCCTATAAATCCTGTAAGTTTGAGTCCCTCGGCTGATGAATCCAGAGCCAGAAATTCGCCGTTTGCGTGATATAATGCCCGCCTCTGGGCGAATGCTGACGAAAATTATCAGTAAACCGCAACAGACGGCGGTGATTGAAACTCCTTTGCCGATGCCTTGGTTGAGAGATCGTCCAATTTATATTAATTTTGATCTATGGCGTCGCTTACCCAGACCGCAACGGGATATGCTGCTCCTAAGTACCGTAAGCTGGTTGATTAATATCAAATGGTTTAAGCCAGATTTATATCAAGGCGTCGTAATTGCGGGATTGTTAGGGGGAATGGTGGAACTGATGCAAGGCGATGCGGTGGGTGTTGTTGTGGCGACGGGATTGAGTGCGATCGCAGGAGGTCAAATTTGGCGCAATACTCGCCGTTGCCAAACCCACTTGGATGGGGATACTGATGCGCTAAAAGTTGCTCTAAGGCGCGGCTATACCGAAACAGAAGCGGCACAGCATCTATTAGCGGCGATTGCATCCGTGGCTGAGATAGAAGGGCGAGTGAGTTTAAATTTTACTGAGTTAATTCGCAGCCAAAACCTGCGGGCGATCGCAGGTATTTCCCCAGTGGGGGTTCCTGAGAGTGTTAAACAGGAATAGCCAAAAGTCAAAAGTCAAAAGTCAAATAATCAGGGCGGGCGCGAGTCACATCTGTTGTGAGGTAAGAAAGGATAAGAGTAAAACCCGCCCCTACAAACGCGCCATGCTCTATGAGCGAAGTGAAGGGTCAAAACTCAAAACTCATCCACCTAGGGGATGTTAAGTTTTGATAACTTGGGCATTCTGTTGATGGAAGCCGATTTTTTTGAGTCATGAAATCTTGAATATTATTACGGTAAAGATTTAATTTTGTCCATATTTCCTGGGAGTCAGACACGTTTCTGGCGATACCTAATCACAGTTGCTCTAGTCGCGATCGCCTATATGGGTAGCGCTCATTTTACCCTGTTGTGGTTGGGATTGGGCGTTGAGGCGTCTCCGGTGTGGGTTAGTGCGGGGATTGCTCTGGCTGTGCTCTTCTTGGAGGGGAAACGGCTGTGGATTGGTGTGGCGATTGGTGCATTCTGGTTAAATCTGTCCCTGGGTGCCTCATTTTTGGTGTCCCTGGGTTCAGTTATTGGCTGCACGTTACAAGCCGTTGTCGGTGCGATGGGATTACGTCGCCTGGATTTTAACCCGACGCTAGAACACCTCAAGGATGCATTTACCCTAATTATCGTCGGCGCGCTTATTGCCCCCTCAATTAACGCCACCATTAGTACAGTAGTGAATTGCTGGGTGGGTTTCATCCCGTGGCATCAATTTGGACTGAATTGGGGCACTCTTTGGTTAGGGGACAGTATGGGAATCTTAGTGTTTACTCCCTTACTGCTATTAATTGCCCAAGGATTCCCCCAGGGAATGTTGCGGCAAAATTATCCACCCCATACGATTTTTGAAGCCGTCTTGTGTGGGAGTCTACTGTGGATGTTCAGTTGGCTGGTTTTCCAGTCTCAAACCAGCTTTTCCCTCTCCGACTACCCCCTGGAATATTTGCCTTTTCCCTTTGTCGCTTGGGCGGCGCTGCGATTTCGGGTGTGGGGTGCTGTTTTTGCCAGTGTCGTTGTTTCGGGAATGGCAATTGGCGGAGCTATCCAGGGAATCGGACCTTTTGTGGTGAAGACGGGAAGTACCCAAGGAGCAATTCTACTACTACAAACCTTTCTGGCGGTGGTGACAGTAACCGCTTTCGTTTTAGCCGCCGCTATGTCGGAGCGTCAACAGGCAGAAGCTCGACTCCGCGCTACTTTAGAACGCGATCGCTTGTTAGCCGAGATTGCCCTACGAATTCGTCAATCCTTAGATTTAGACCAAATTTTCCAAACTACTGTTGTGGAAGTACGCCAATTATTACAGGCAGATCGCGTCTATATCAGTTATCTGAATGAACATAACTACAGTAAAATTGCTGCCGAATCCGTTGCCTCTGCTTATAAATCCATGTTGGGATGGAAACCCTCAGAGAAACTGTTACAAGAAACCCAGGAATTGTTTAGTCAGCGTCAAATTTTAATCCGGGATAATACCGATCAGGTTAATGTGACTCCCTATCTCAAAGACTTTTATCGGTGCTATCAGATTAAAGCTACCCTGGCAATCCCTTTAATTCTCGATGATCAACTTTTTGGATTATTAGCGGTTCATCAATGTCACCATTCCCGTCACTGGAAATATTTTGAGGTGGATTGGTTGAGGCGATTAGCGGTTCAAGTCACCATTGCCATGCAACAAGCTCAACTTTACCAACAAGTACAAGATCTTAATGGTAACCTGGAAAGTCAAGTGGCAGAACGCACGGTGCAACTTGAGGAAAAAATGCAGGAGCTGCAACGGCTTTATGAACTTAAAGATGTGTTTTTACAAGCCGTGTCTCATGATCTGCGAACGTCAATGATGGGCTTAATCCTGATGTTGAAGGGAACGCAAAACTGCCCAGGGGAAACCGTGGCTCTCCCGCGCCGGATTCTGGAGCGGCTGATTGAAAATAGCGATCGCCAATTGACGTTGATCAATGCCTTATCTGAAGATCATTTTAACCAAGGGCTCAAAATTGAGCTGCACTGTCAACCCTTGTGCTTAAATGAACTCCTCAGCCAAATTCTGGCTGATTTGCAGCGGTTATTAACTAGCAACCAAGCTAAATTAACTCTGGCTATTCCCCAAACTTTACCCCCTGTTAAAGCTGATCCAACTCAACTGCGGTGTGTTTTCCAGCATCTATTGACGAATGCCCTTAAACATAATTTACCGGGGGTGCAGATTACGCTGACAGTAAGGGTTGAGGGGGATAGACTCCATTGTGCGATCGCCGATGACGGGGTAGGGATGAGCAAACAGCAGTGCGATCGCTTGTTTAAACTCTATGTTCGGGGATTGCATTCTCAGCACTTGACGGGTATTGGTTTGGGTTTATATTTATGTCGGCAAATTATTAATGCTCACGGGGGACACATTCGCGTTACCAGTGCGCCCGGAGTTGGATCAACTTTTGAGTTTACCCTTCCTTTCCCCAACTAAGTTGGCGACGTTGTTACATTAAAACACACTTAATGAGTGATTACAACAATAGAATTTTATAAAAGAAAATAAAATTAAGAATCAATAAATATCCTTGTTTATCCGATCATTCCCTGGTGATTAGGTGTATAAGAGTCATGGCGGATATAGCCACCTCCCTAATTTTTCGTCCCAACCATAGGAGTGAGAAAGGAAAATGCTCAAAATCACCGGAATAGCCACCGGATTTTCCCTTTTATCTTTAATTTACCCGCTAAGTGCTGAGGCGGTCAATAGTCCAAAAGACAACGTTTCCTAAATCGAGTCTATCTAAACTAAATTAACGTCAATCAAATACAGGAGTGCAAAATTAAAATGAGCAAAATAACGGCAATAGCCACCGGATTATCCTTTTTATCGTTGATTTACCCGCTAAGTGCTGAGGCAATCCAATTCAATCAGATTTATGTGTTTAGCGATAGCTCCGCTGATTCAGGCAATGTCTTCAATGTGAGTTTAGCTGCCCACTCATTAGGTTTCCCCGTACCGATTACCCCCACTCCACCTTATTTTGAAGGACGTTTTGCTAATGGCTACAACTGGATAGACATTCTCACATCCCAATTGGGCGTTGATTTGATTCCATCGACTGAATTAACAGTGGGAGAGCCAATCATTCCATCAACCCCACCAGAGGTAAACTTTAACTTCGGTGGTGCTACCGCAACGAATAGCGTTAACTTTGCCTTTGGTGGCGCTCAGACAGGATTGGGTAATGTCTATCCTGAGTTAGGCGTAGGAGTTCTCACCGAGATTAACGGTTTTATTAATGACCTAAATGTCGCTCAAACATCGGCTAATCCTGACGCCCTTTATATTGTCTGGGCTGGTAATAATGATTACAGCAAGGGTGGGCTGCGTAATAGTGCTGAACCCATTAACAACTTATTCACTGGGGTGACGGCTTTAGCAGAAGCTGGCGCTCGCCATTTCTTTATTCCTAACTTGCCCGATTTGGGCAAAACGCCCCGAGCAATTATCCAGGGAGAGGAAGCGGCTCTTACCCAAGTGAGTGCGGAACATAACGCGGGTTTAACGACAATGTTCGATGATTTGCGTCTCACCTATGATGATATAAATATCATATCGGCTGATCTGGCGTCTCTGTTTCAAGAGGTTATCACCCAGCCCGATGAATTTGGTTTTACCAATTTGACTGAGCCTTGCTTTACTGAATTGGGTGTATGTTCTAACCCCGACGAGTACGTATTCTGGGATGACATCCATCCAACGGCTAAAACCCATGCTTTATGGGGAGACTATGCATACGAGGCACTCCAGGATGCGGGTGTAGAACCTCTATCTGTTCCAGAACCGGCGTTTTCCATCCCACTACTACTCATGGGGGTGGCTTTTTTGCTGCAATCAACTGGAAAGTCATCGCAATTCTCTGTGAATGCCATTATCGAAAGGAACATTCTACTTTGACGCTCTCCCTCCTAGAAGAAGGGAGATTCTATGGAAATTTCGTTCCATATATCCCGGTAAACGGGTTCCCAGGCACACGATATTCGCCATCTAGGGCATCGTGTTATCTCCTAACACCCTGTCGATTCAGGGCTGG
>NZ_JAVJZI010000212.1:0-42503 GCF_040223135.1 Coleofasciculus sp. G3-WIS-01 | reverse complement strand
TTTCCACGGCGATTGAAATCGCTGCTACACAAACTTTCGTCCGCCTGCGCGGACTAGGTGATAACGGGGGTAGCTAACCCGGATTTGGTATCAGTAGGGTGGGCAATGCCCACCGACTATTTAGAAAATGCCTGAAACCCAGAGAATTGTGATCAATACCGTCTCCTTAATCGGCTTAAAATAGGGTCAACACACCTACGTTTAGATCATTGCTAAAGGCGTTGATGTCGCTGTAATTATCTCTTAGTAGTTTTTCCATATCGTTGGTGGAACAATTGCCCCGACGAATCCAAATGACTTTAGGCGGAGTTCCCAAGAGAATGCTCAACTCACTAAAGTCGGCATCTTTAGTAACAATCATGAAATTGTTGAGTCTAGCATATTCCCAAACATCTCGGTCTGAAGATGTTCCTATAGCCTAATGTATCGACGTGGGCAGAATTTGGATACAAATCAGTCAGTTTTGTTACCAAACGAGGAGAAAGGTTTTGATCAAACAGGAGAAGTTTCACGGTTGAATGGTAACAGTAAGGCGTTCGCGTTGAGCAGCAAACCAAAGACAAGCAAGGATATCTGTTTTAGTCAGATAGGGAAAGTCTTCTAGAATTTCCTCTTGGCTCATGTCGGAAGCGAGGTATTCCAAAACATCATAGACAGTGATTCGCATTCCTCGAATGCAGGGTTTACCGCCACGTTTCCCCGGTTCTAAGGTGATGATATCTTTGTAATTCATTTTCTGAGTCATCGATAGAACAATCTATGTGCCAAGATACCAGACTGGAGAAAACTGGGGGGAGGCTCCATGGTTTCCATCCCCTTGCGGGGAAGTGTGTTTGTCAAACCCTCCTACTGCTCACAACTAAAAGGGTAGATACTCAACAACATTAAGCCATTCCCCAGAGTCTGACGCCAAAGCAATCAGTTCTAAATCTTTCACAAATTGCCCAATCGTACCTCCTAACTGATGTCCAAATATCAACCCAGCAAAACGTCGTTCTTGACGTTGCCAATCCTCAGCCAATGCTTTAAAGCGAATATCTTGAGTAAACAAAACTCGACCCAGCGAACCAGCACGTTCTAGAAGTGCATCATCAGCTAACTCGGCTGAATTGTCTTCAATTGCGGTAAGAACATCTACACCCCGACGGCGCAATTGATCTGTAATGGCTTGAGGAACATGAACATCCATGTATAGTGCGACACTCACTTACAAAATCCCTCTTGCCTTCATCCGCACAAAGAATGGAGAAGGGGAGGCTTGAGTTTTTGCCTGTTGTGCTTGCTCCCATTCCTGGCGAATCTCACCCTCAATTTCATCTTGGCGATCGAAATAATACACCATTGCTGCATGAGCTTCTGAGCGTTTCAGATAAGGATGTTGACGACACATTTCCTCAACTGACCAACCATAAGCTAGGTAGTCCATGACAATCTGGGCGACGCGCACACGGGGTATCCGTTGCAACCGCGCTGATTCACCCTCTGCTTTCTCGATATGCGGATAAATTATTCCTGATTTCATCGCCTTGTGGTTCACTCAAGATTAAGGGTCAGAATAACTATGATAGACGAACTCGCCCCACCCTTAAAATGCAGGGTTTACCGCCACGTTTCCCCGGTTCTAAGGTGATGATGTCTTTGTAATTCATTTTCTGAGTCATCAATAGAACAATCTATGTGCCAAGATACCAGACTGGAGAAACGCGATCTCGGATCTGGATAATTTCCCTTATCTAATATCCCCAATCAACGCGGACAACGTAAATCCAGAGTTTTGCGATCGCATTCTTATTATCAGGTTGAGTGGATGCTAAAATTTTCCATCCCCTTGCGGGGAAGTGTGTTTGTCAAGAGTTCGCTCAGGACGCCTTACAGGGACTGGGTTTCAGCCGCCAAATCTACACACCTTTTTTTGTTGTCAATTAACCAGCGCTTATTGACAAAAATCTCAGGATTTCATCG
This sequence comes from Coleofasciculus sp. G3-WIS-01, assembly GCF_040223135.1. Classification (NCBI taxonomy): domain Bacteria; kingdom Bacillati; phylum Cyanobacteriota; class Cyanophyceae; order Coleofasciculales; family Coleofasciculaceae; genus Coleofasciculus; species Coleofasciculus sp. G3-WIS-01. Next base: position 40,541 of record NZ_JAVJZI010000212.1, on the reverse strand, counting down.
CCCATAATCCTTACCTGGACGGCTATCGACACCGGAAAAATGAGGGTTTCAGCCATTGGACGAGGTTTGACACTCTGCGCTCTTGCATAGGCACAGATTCTAGCCTCGATTAAAACTATGGTCTTAATCGATTGGGCGCTGTCAAGACGCCTCTACTCGCTCAAACCTGCTACCTGGCGATACAGGCATTGCGTCTACTTTTGACACTTTTTGCTTTCCGAGTCCATCACAAAGCCAATTTGGTACGCTCCTCATCCTGCCATTACTTGCTCGTCTAGTCGTTTCGCAGCTTGCGTTCGGTTCTTCGTAGCGGGGATTGCTCCGTACTAGAATGATTCGTTGCATAGATGGTGATTCTTACTCACAAATTTATTCTATCAGTTTGACGGCAGCTAAAGCTGCGTTGTCGCTTGGACGCCCCGACTTAAAAGATCGGGGCTACCAAGCTCCGGTTATTTACGTGTAGATTTGGGAATTTACGCGAATGTGCTATGCAGTTGTCGAGGTTCTGCTATTGATAATCATACACAAAACTTGCCCTGAAGCCAAGACTTATCCTCAATCTATAGGTAGGATTTGCTGCACCAACCGGAAACCCAGCTAAATAGGGGTTGCTGAATAAGTCTGGTGGTGGGGGTAGGAATCTGGGTAAGCTGGGGAAGCTGGGGGAGCTGGGGGAGCTGGGGGAGCTGGGAAGCTGGGGGAGCTGGGGGAGCAGGGGAAGCTGGGGAAGCAGGGGGAGCAGGGGAAGCTGGGGTATAAAATTAAACCCTTTTTCCTTGAACAGGAGCAAATATCAATACTACTAAAAGCATTGATAGCTAAGGGTTTGGGAGTTGTGCAGCAAGCCCTCAATAAAGGCTGGTGGGCATTGCCCACCCTACGGTACAGCAGTGCGATCGCGGACAAGGTATCCCCTTAGCGCAGCAATCCCGCATCTTTGAGAGATTCTATCGCGGGGATGAGAATCGCGCTCGTTCGCCAGGAGGGACAGGTTTAGGCTTATCGATAGTGAAAACCCTGGTAGAAGGAATGGGGGGTCAAGTTACTGTGCGATCGCAACTTAATCAAGGGAGTGTGTTTACTGTACTATTACCTGCACCAGATTAGGGATTGGACATTGCTCAAATCATAATACACTTGCAGCTTTAATTCAACTGAGTTGATGGCGAAATTGGTTAATGCTGACTGATAATAACACCGTCGCAAATACTAGCAGTGCGATCGCTTGGGGAAATAGCACCTCTATCCCTACGCCTTTGAGTAATATCCCCCGTACAATCGCGACATAGTGACGCAGAGGGTTCAACAGAGACAGGTATTGGGATACAGTAGGCATACTCTCAATCGGTGCGATCGCGCTGAAGTTGGGCGAGTTCTTTGATACATTGAGATAAGATGCGTTTCATGTTATTGATTGAACGTTCCGGAACTTATCTTATCCATAGGTAAGCTGTTATACTCTACACCCCACAATCTACACCTTGGGTGGATAGGTAACAAATATAGCTTGACCTATCCAATAGCCTTTCATCTGCTCAAAGGTCAGGATTTGACGCCCATAAAGTGGGTTGCCAATGGTTACAGTTCGCGCTTTGCCATCAATTGATAATAGGGCGACAGCATGGTTAAATATCACTCCATCGACAGGTTCTTTGACAGTTAGTACCGCTGGTTTACCCGTGGCAATTAAATCATCAAGAGTGAGACCCCATTGATAGCTTGGCGCTAAACCGAGCTGCTCCATTGCCTGAATTGTACCTAATGAGTGAGTCCCTTTTTGCGTTGTATGGGTGAGTTTAACTACATCCCGTTCCGATAAATTGGGGTCTAATCCTACAAATCGGGCTAGTGTGGCGATACTGGCTGGAACGCAGGTATGAGATGTTGTTTGCAGAACTACTCCTTCAAGAACTAAGGGTTCACTGGCGATCCCGGTCATGGGGAAGGTGTAATATAGAATTATCCCCAACGGGAGCATCATTCCCAGGACTATTCCTACTAACAGATGTAACTGTTGGCGAGAACGTTTTCCTGACAATTCAATTGATATGACTAACCCCAGAGTTAAGCAACCCAACGCCAAGATAATGGGCTGATGATAAGCACCTAGATATAAGCGAACAATTAAGGGGAAAAGGCGATAAATATTAAATTGTCCGCACAGAAGAATGAACGCCGCCATTGTCGCGATCGCGAGAAACATCCGATTAATCTGGCGGCGGTAATTTTTAGGGTTATGGGATGCGGCTAACCGATTTCCCACAATCGCACCACTACTTAGAGGAATCAGGCAAAACAGAGTAAGAAATAAAATAGGATAGTGCGATCGCATTGCCCAAAGGGTTAGGCACATTCCTACCCCATAAGCAGCGAGGAGGAGTTGAGATAAGGTGATACGCGGTTTAAGTTGAAGTTTAAGTAGACTGTTCATTGTTGTTTCGACAACAGCAGCTTGGATGAATTTGCTCTGATAACTTGTAAGCCTTTTAACTCAACTAGGATGGCTATAGTGAGCGGGAGCACTCACCACAGAAAGCTGCTGTATGGGTAGTAAATCTGTGGCGAGTGGAGTCTACTGCGGTATATCTCCTACTGAGTCGGGGTTATGCAATAGTTGGGCTTTGGGATGGGTGACAAACACAGCATCACCTGTCCAATAGCCGTTAATATGGTCAAAGGTTTTTACCTGACGTCCATACAGAGGGTTGCCAAGTGTTATCGTTTGTGCGTCGGGATTAATCGATAATAAGGCAACAGCATGTAAAAAGATGACGCCATCCACATCTTCATTAACACTGAGAACAGCAGGTTGATTGATGGTTATCAGATCCGCTATAGTTAGCTGACGCCGATATTTTGGCGCGAATCCTAGCTGGCGCATTGCCCGAATTTCTGCTAAAACAGTCGTTCCCAATCGATTGGTATGCGTCAGTTGAACCACATCCCGCTCTGATAAACTGGGATATAAGCCTACCCAACGAGCCAGAGTCGCAATGCTAGCAGGGGCGCAGGTGTGAGAGGTGGTTTGTCGCACCACGCCATCAACCACAAAGGGCTCGCCTAGCATCCCTGTGACGGGGAGTAAGTAATGGCTAAATATGGCTAATGGCAGTATCATGCCAATAACGGTAGCTATTAATAGAGGTAAAGGTTGAGACGTTCCTCGACCAAACCCCACGAAAAACACAACCAATCCTAGAGCCAAACATCCTAATCCGAGGATGAAAAGGTGCAGGTATTCTGCGATATAAAGTAAAATAATTGTCGGAATCCAGTGGGGTAATAGTAAATTCGTGGCAAAAATGGCTAAATCTGTAACCTTGACACCTTGTAGCAGAATCAGTGAAGCCAAACTTGTCGCGATCGCAGCCATCCCAAATAGACTGATATGAACCAGTCGCTGATGATGTTTCAGCGCGTTGTCGATGGTATCTAAGGTAACGCCCCCCATTACCAAACGATAGGCTAAATTGGCACCAATAATGGAGGAGATGACGCAAATCAAGGCGATAAAAGCCCTGTAGGAATCTGACTGGATTGCCCAAATCGTGAGAGATATCGCCATCCCATAAGCAGCCAGAAATAGGTGAGGGGGTTTGATCGAAGTGTTCATTATCTTTGAGAGAACAGCAGCTTGTCTTAAGCCCAATTTCACTCACCAAAGAAAGCGGCTGTATGGGTAGTAAATCTGTGGCGAGTGGAGTCTACTACCTTATATTTCTAACTGGGTTAGGCTTATGCAAGGCTGATGACTAGGAAACAGGGAACAGGGAAAAGTGACAAAGGACAAATGATAAATGACTTGTGACCAAACTGCGGTAATCTAGAGTAGGTGACTCTTTATACTTGTTTGACGCGATCGCTCTATGTCCTCCACTGTTACCAGTCCTGCTCGCACGATTCGTATTGGTTCCCGCAAAAGCCAATTGGCTCTGGTGCAAACCTATTGGGTACAGGAACAACTACAAAAACACTACCCCGATCGGCACTTTGAAGTCCAGACCATGAGTACCCATGGGGATAAAATCTTGGATGTGGCACTATCCAAGATTGGCGATAAGGGACTCTTTACCAAAGAATTAGAAGTAGGGATGCTGAATCAGGAGATAGATTTAGCCGTGCATTCCCTCAAGGATTTGCCCACCACGTTACCAGAAGGATTAGTCTTGGGGTGTGTGACACAACGAGAAAACCCAGCCGACGCTTTAGTGGTTCACGCCAAACACCAAGACAAGCAACTGGATACCCTTCCCGAAGGTGCGGTGATTGGCACATCATCCCTGCGGCGTTTGGCACAATTGCGCCACCATTTCCCCCATTTCGCGTTTAAAGATATTCGCGGAAATCTCAACACCCGACTCGCCAAACTCGATGCTGGGGAGTTTGACGCTTTGATTTTAGCCGCCGCCGGGTTAAAACGATTGGATATGAGCGATCGCATCCACCAAGTTATACCCTCCGATATTTCTCTACATGCCGTTGGACAAGGAGCCTTGGGCATAGAATGTCGAGGGGAGGATCAAGAAATCTTGAATTTACTCAAAGTCATTGAACATTCCCCCACCACGCAACGCTGTTATGCAGAACGGGCATTTTTACGGCAACTCGAAGGCGGTTGTCAAGCACCCATTGGCGTAGATACACAGATCACGGGGAATACCCTCATCCTCACAGGTATGGTTGCCAGTTTAGATGGGAAAACCCTGATCAAAGATACCATGACCGGCGATGGGACTCAGGCGGAAGCATTAGGGATTAAACTCGCTCAACATTTACGTCAGCAAGGGGCGCAAGAGATATTAGACGAAATCTTCGCTCAAACGCGGTAGGATAGTACGCCCCTTGCACCCTCCCCCTCGTTCCCAGCAAAGCCTGGGAATGCCCTTTTAGGCTCTGTTCCCCCTCGTTCCCAGCAAAGCCTGGGAATGCCCTTTTAGGCTCTGTTTCCCCTCGTTCCCAGCAAAGCCTGGGAATGCCCTTTTAGGCTCTGTTTCCCCTCGTTCCCAGCAAAGCCTGGGAATGCCCTTTTAGGCTCTGTTCCCCCTCGTTCCCAGCAAAGCCTGGGAATGCCCTTTTAGGCTCTGTTTCCCTTTTAGTTCTCTAAGTAATTAACGGTTCATTAAACTAACAGAATACAATTAAAATCTTGGCAATATGATTAACCAAACCTTGAGATAGATGCCTTTCAAGTTCTCCTTGGCTTATACTAGAGTATTATCCCGACAAAAACCCGGTCAGAGCCATGTTTAAAAAATTTCTAGCCCGAGTAGGAATTGGCGCCGCCACCGTTGATACTCGCCTATCGACAGAATCCTTGGTTCCAGGCGAAATACTCAAGGGAGATGTTCATATTACCGGTGGAGATAGTTCCCAAGACATTGATGATATTTACCTCTACGTCGAGACTGAATACAAACGGGAATATGAAGAGACGACAGCGACAGAAACCTGCGAATTAGTCAAGTATCGCCTGAGTGAACGCTTCAAGTTGCAACCCAAAGAAACCAAAGTTATCCCCTTTTCCTTCCCACTTCCTTATGAAACGCCACTGACGCTGGGACATCAACCCGTTTATGTTCGGACTGGGTTGGATATTTCCCTGGCAATTGATCCGAAAGACACCGATTATATCGAGGTGCGTCCCCATCCCTTAATGGAACTGGTGCTAGAAGCCAGCAAAAATCTGGGGTTTCAACTTCATCAAGTAGATTGTGAATATAATCCTTACTTAGGCGGCAATGTTCCCTTTGTCCAAGAATTTGAATTTCGACCGATTGGTCAGTATCAGGGACATTTAGATGAACTGGAGATCGTGTTTTCCCTGCAATCAGACACCTTATTAAATGTTTTCCTAGAAATCGACAAACGGGCGCGGGGTTTTGGTGGTTTTCTGCAAGAAGCCTTTGATCTGGATGAACGCTATGCCCAGGTTCAGATTTCATCAGATTATCTGACAGGTCCGGTGACGGATGTTGAGGCTATTTTAGAGGGTACGATTCAAAGTTACTTAAGTTAAGTTTGTAGTTTGTAGTACGGGCTTTAGCCCGTTACAAGTCTCGCCGCCACCCCAACCCGTTCTCTAAAATCAATTCCCCCCAAAAACCCTTCCCCCTTCACCAATCCATGTAGAGACGTTGCATGCAACGTCTTATTTTATAGCAACCGCCATAGCTGTTAGGACACATCATTTATGTAGAGACGCGCTTTTGAAGCGTCTCTACAATGGTGACGAAAGTCCTAATCAATGTGTCTACTGCTATAATTAACGGGTTCGACAGGTTGGGAGGAAATCGTAGCAGTCATTACCCGAAATCTGCCAGAGTTAGACGGGCTAACGAAACCGGTTAAAGGATGACCGCGACTGTCAACTGTAGCGGATGGCGTATCAAGTGACGGTGTAATTGAGGTTGGGGTGGTTGAGAAATTGTATCGGTGAGGCTAAAAGACTCATTCACGAGGCTCACAGCGTCGTTCACCTAGGCTAAAAGACTCATTCACGAGGCTCACAGCGTCGTTCACCTAGGCTAAAAGACTCATTCACGAGGCTCACAGCGTCGTTTACCTAGGCTTAGAATGTTGTTCACCCAGGCTTAGAGCGTCGTTTACCCAGACTCAGAGACTCATTCACGAGGCTCACAGCGTCGTTCACCTAGGCTTAGAGCGTCGTTCACCCAGGCTTAGAGCGTCGTTCACCTAGGCTTAGAGTGTTATTCACCCAGGCTTAGAGCGTCGTTCACCCAGACTCAGAGACTCGCTGGTGAGGCTAATGGTGTTGGGCGCACGTCGGTGCGCCCCTACGCGCCAGGATAATTACGCTCCCACAGACGCCCCGGCAATGCCAATCTATTCTAGGAGTATGGGTACGGTAAGATGAAAGACTACCGATCGCACAAAGACCTCTCGATTCATGACCTACTACATCGCGCCCAGCTTCCGGGATAAACTGGCGGTTCACATTACCAAAAACTATCTAGAGTTAGAAGGGGTACGGGTTCCTCTAATTCTAGGCATTCACGGACGTAAGGGAGAAGGTAAATCCTTCCAATGCGAGTTAGTCTTTGAACAAATGGGGATTGGTGTCATCCATATCTCTGGCGGTGAACTGGAAAGTCCGGATGCAGGTGATCCGGCGCGTCTGATTCGCCTGCGTTATCGAGAAGCCGCCGAAATGATCAAGGTACAGGGGAAAATGTGCGCTTTAATGATTAATGACTTGGATGCAGGGGTAGGACGCTTTGACCGCACCACTCAATACACGGTCAATACTCAACTCGTCAGCGCCACATTAATGAATATTGCAGACCATCCCACCGACGTGCAACTCCCTGGGAGTTATGACGCCAATCCCCTGCATCGCGTCCCAATTATCGTAACTGGGAACGACTTCTCCACCCTCTATGCACCTTTAATTCGAGAAGGTCGTATGGAAAAATATTACTGGGAACCGAATCGAGAGGAACGCATTGGCATTATTGGCGGGATTTTTGCCGCAGATGAACTATCCCGACGGGAGATAGAACAACTGGTAGATCATTTCCCCAATCAAGCCATTGACTTTTTTAGCGCCTTGCGATCGCGGATTTATGACCAACAGATTCTCCACTTCATCCATGATGTCGGACTCGATAAAGTTTCCTTTCGCGTAGTTCGCAGTACAGAAGCGCCTCCTGAATTTGAAAAGCCGAATTTTAATATCTCTCACTTAATCGAATTCGGTCAGGTGATGATCGGCGAACAAAAACAAGTCGAGGAGATGGGATTAGTTCGAGAATATAATAAAGCACTGCGCGAAAGCCCTGCCATAGAGACACCTCCAGCACGGCAATTAACAGGTCAAAATAACACCCAAACACACAGACAAGGAAACGGTTTAGCACAAGAACCCCGCACCCTTGAACGTCGGGACAGTTCAAGAGATGAAGTGACTACCGAGACTAGAGTCAACCCCAAGACACCTCAACCCTCAGAACCCACCACACCCTTAGATTTAGGTATCCAGCAGCAGATTCGCGAACTCTTAGCCCAAGGATACCGTCTCAGTTTAGAATATGCCAACGAGCGGCGCTTTCGCACCAATGCCTGGAAAAGTGATGGCACATTCCAAGGAGATGAAGCATCAGAGGTGATCCTGACTTTAGCCGAACGCCTTGCGGAGCATAATAACGAATACGTGCGGTTAATTGGCATTGACCCCAAAGCCAAGCGGCGAATTCTGGAAACGATTATTCAGAAACCAAGTTAGGATGAGGGAACCCTTTACGACCTTTGAGGGCATGATTTGTAGGGGCGGGTTTATGTGCTTTCGTTTCGCTATTGATGATCACCTTACTTCAAACCCGCCCTTTCTAAATGTAGGGGCGGGTTTCACTACTATCGTTTCTTCCCTCACAAGGGATGCGACTCGCGCCCGCCCCTACCTAGGTATAAGGGCGGGTTTTGTTGATCACTTATTGGCGACAAACCCATTGAATGGCTCGCGCCCGCCCCGACAATTGACAAACTCATTGAATGGCTCGCGCCCCCCCCAACCTAGGTATAAGGGCGGGTTTTGTTGATCACTTATTAGCGACAAACCCCTTGAATGGCTCGCGCCCGCCCCTACAATTGATTTAATTCCCCAGCTTCCAGGGCGGGTTTTGTTGATCACTTATTGGTGACAAACCCCTTGAATGGCTCGCGCCCGCCCCTACAATTGACAAACCCATTGAATGGCTCGCGCCCGCCCCGACAATTGACTTAATTCCCCAGCTTCCCTCAAACACGCTAAATTGTAATGTAGAAGTTCTCAGGCAACGTCATTCTCCCGAACAACGCGATGAACGATGAACAATGAACCATGAACGCTAAACCAGGCACAAGACACCCGATTTAATACCATCCACGAGGAAATGAATTCTCCCAAACCTCCCCAACCGCCGAAAACCATTCTAGGTCAGTTGACTCAGGCTGTTCAGACGATTCAAGCCAAAGTTAACTTTGAAGCACTGGCGCTAAAGCCGAATGCCAAAGTTCCAGAACTGTGGGTGCAAGATGCAGGTGCGGATAAGGCGGAAGTATACCCCCTACTCGGCGATCGCTATTTGCTGGGGCGCAGTTCTAAATCCTGCGATATTGTGGTGCGAAACCCAGTGGTGAGTCAGATTCATTTGTCCCTGGAACGCTATGGGCGATCGGGCAGAACGTTTATTCTCAAAGATGAAAATTCTACTAATGGTATTTATCGCGGTAGACGCCGCCTACCGTGCTTAGCCTTGCGCCATGGGGATATTCTCACCATTGGTCCACCGGAATTAGCCGCCTCGGTTAAACTACAATATGTTGATCCGCCGCCTTGGTATATTCTCGGTATTCGTTACAGCCTCTATGGGGTGGGTGGATTAACCGCGTTAATTGCCTTAATTATGGGGATTGAATGGTTAAAAGTCCCGGTGCGCCCCCTACCCAGTGGGGTGCAAGGACCCGTTGTTGTCTATTCTCGTGATCAGGTTCCCTTGCGTCAACCGCGTACTGAGGTTCACCGAGAACTAAAACGGTTATCGGATTTTTCACACTATCTACCAAAAGCTTTAGTGGCTTCGGAAGATAGCCGTTATTATTGGCATTTTGGTGTCGATCCTTATGGAATTTTGCGGGCGTTAGTCCGAAATATTCGCGGGGGTGGAATCAAAGAAGGGGCGAGTACGATTAGTCAACAGGTTGCTCGCAGTTTGTTTACCGAATATGTGGGACGAGATAATAGTGCTGCCCGCAAACTCCGGGAAGCGATTGTGGCACTGAAACTGGAGACATTTTACAGTAAGGATGAGATTTTAAGGACTTATTTAAACCGCATCTATCTAGGGGTAGAAGCTTATGGGTTTGAAGATGCTGCCCAATTTTATTTCGATAAATCGGCAAAAGATGTAACCCTTTCCGAAGCCGCCACTCTGGTGGCGATTTTGCCAGCACCGAATAGTTATAATCCGGTTCAGGATTATGATACGGCGTTGGGGTTGCGAAATCGGGTAATTAGCCGGATGCGGGGAATGGGAATGATTAGTGATGAGGAAGCACAACGGGCAAGGCGATCGCGAATTGAGGTAAGCCCTCAAGCCCGTGAATTCCTCAATAGCACCAAAGCTCCCTATTTCTATAATTATGTGTTTGAGGAACTGCGGGATTTACTGGGTACGGAGTTGGCGCAAGAAGGGAACTTTATTGTGGAAACAACGCTAAACTTGCAGACTCAGGCAAAGGCAGAATCAGCGCTGCGTAGTTTTGTCAGTACCACGGGTTCGCAATTACGCTTTTCTCAAGGGGCGATGGTGACTCTAGATACCACAGATAGCTCGATTCGGGCGATGGTGGGGGGTGTTGATTACCAACAAAGCCAGTTTAATCGGGCAACTCAAGCCCAACGACAACCGGGTTCGACATTTAAACTGTTTGAGTACGCCGCCGCCTTAGCCCAAGGGATTCCACCGGGAAAAACCTACTCCTGCGCCCCAGCCTATGGTTTACGTGGGTGTGAACGTTCCGGGGGTGCGGTAAATATGTACACGGGTTTGGCGCAATCAGAGAATGTGATTGCGGTGCGGGTGGCAATGGATGCTGGATTAGGGAATGTGATCGATACGGCGCGACGATTAGGAATTCGCTCGAAGCTTGAGCCGGTTCCCCGCTTGGCAATTGGACAAAGTGAAGTGAATGTGTTAGAGATAACTGGATCGTATAGCGCGATCGCGAATGATGGGGTGTGGAATCCTCCCCATGGGATTAAACGGATTCTCGATAGTGGGGATTGTGCCGATGAGAATGATCCGAACACCTGTCGGGTGATCTATGAATTTGAGCAAAATGGGGAAGGGGGGGTTAAAGCTGTAGCCCCTGCGGTTGCCCAAACGATGACCACGATGTTGCGGGGGGTCGTGCAAAATGGCACAGGCGGTTCAGCCGCGATCGGTTTAGGAGAAGCGGGGAAAACTGGAACCACTGATCGGTATGTAGATTTATGGTTTATTGGCTTTATACCCAGTCGGGAGTTAGTCACCGGGATTTGGTTAGGCAATGACGATAACTCACCCACGCGAGGAAGTAGCGCCCAAGCCGCACAATTATGGAATCGGTATATGCGGGAAGTGGTGCAGTAATTGTTTGTAGTAGGCACTTTAGTGCCTTAATTGTAGTAGCGTGGCACACCTAAAATGGTGGATTAGTATTGTAGGGGCGCACGGTGTGCGCCCAATTTCACCGTCAAATCTATTCCACAATTTTAGCTGTGTCAGTCCAGTAGGTTCGTAGTAGGGGATGGGAGCCCCTAATCTTATAAGTTTTCTGGGTATAAGGCTAATCCACTAAATTAGGTGTGCCACGCCAGTAATGCGAGCATAGGATTTATTTGCCTGTCTTTCTCTCGCACAAAGGGATCATTAATTTGATAAATGCTTGTGGTTATATCCCTTCGGATAAACGATTATGGGCGAAGCATTTGGGGAGTAACCTGATCCGACACATCCTCAAATTTTGCACCCAAATGCTTCGCCCCTACGCCCCTACACCCCTACATTTTCGGCTAAATAACGCCCGATAAACGGGTTGTCCGCAGGAGATTGTGTAGGTTTCTCGTTCGGTGGGAACGGGTAGAGGATTGGTGACTAACCAGTCTTTTCCTTGAGGTTGAAAGGCGGGATTCTCGGTAAAGCGATCGCGCATTTCTTTGGCTACGGTTTCCACGTCAGATTGAATCAGGGTTTCGCCCCCTTCTTTTAAGTATTTTGCCAACGTATTCACCAATTCTGGCTTAACCACACGGCGTTTTTCATGGCGTTTTTTGAACCACGGATCAGGAAATTGAATCGTCACCCGCTTTAATACTCCCTGGGGTAAAGAGTCTAAAATCGGTACTAATGAGTTATCGACATTGCAAAATATAAAATGAACATTACTTAATCCTAACTCAGCCACGGATTCTTGGGCTTGCTCAACTAAAGGTTCCCGAATTTCTAATCCCAGAAAATTCCAATCCGGTTGCAGGGTTGCCATTTCTAGCAAAAACTCACCCTTAGCACTTCCTATATCCAGATGCAGCGGTTGCTTATGTTGATTGTAAACCTTTTCCCAGTGGGGAGGCGTTATCGGAGTCAGGTATTTTTTACTCAATGGATTGACATGTTGGCGCACGCGAATTCTCGGCAATTGTTTCACCTCCTTTTTTGACATTTTAGATCAGGGGATTGGTGATTGATTTTGTCGGGGCGGGTTTGATGATTCCCAAAGGCAAAGATACCCGCCCCACACCAATTGTAGAGACGTTCCATGGAAAGTCTCTACATTAATTAACCAATGGGAAGTTCAATAATAAACTCGGCGCCCTTTCCCGGTTGGGACATACAACGTAATTTCCCGCCGTGTTTTTCCACGACAATCTCATGACTAATCGATAATCCTAACCCGGTTCCTTTGCCAAAGGGTTTTGTCGTGAAAAAGGCTTGGAATAGCTTTTCTTTCATCTGTTCAGGGATACCGGGCCCATTATCAGAAATACGGATTTCTACTCGCTGGTGCTCAATCACTCCGGTACGAATCCAGATAGTGGGAGGAGTTAAGGTTTTGTCCCTCTCTGAAATTCCCGCTGAATTTTGCTTTCTAAATTCTGCTTCCTCTAACGCATCAATCGCATTAGCCAAAATATTCATAAACACTTGACTCAGGCGTCCAGGATAGCATTCAATGGGCGGTAATTTGCCGTATTCTTTAATCACTTGAATCCCTAAATGTTTCCCGGAGGGTTTGATTCGATGTTGCAAGAGAACCAGAGTACTCTCTAACCCCTCGTGCAAATCAATCATCATCATTTCACTCGCGTCAAGGCGGGAGATATTCCGCAAGCTTTTAATAATTTGGCAGATGCGTTCGATGCCCAATTCCATTGATTGAAATGTTTTGGGAAAGTCTTTGATCAGAAAATTTAGGTCAATTTCTTTCGATTTAGCTTGAATTTCTGGAACTGGATTCGGATAATGTTGAGTATAGAGGTGCAGGAGTTGGAGTAAGTCTCTGCTATATTCACCCGCACAGCTTAAATTACCATGAATTGAACTAATGGGATTATTAATTTCATGGGCAACTCCGGTGATCATTTGTCCCAAACTAGACATTTTTTCATTTTGAACCAGCATGGCTTGGGCTTGTTGCCAATTGGTTAGGGCTTGGGCAAGTTGATTTGTCCTTTCTTCCACCCGTTGTTCCAATTCCTGAGTTAATGTTTGCAACTCGGCTTCTGCTTTAGCCCGTTGTTCAACTTCCTGGATCAGTCGTGTATTTTGTTCTTCTAGGGTTTTAGTTAAGGTTCGCAGTTTCAAATGTACCTTAACTCGTGCTAATACTTCTTCCTGCTGAAAGGGTTTGGTGATATAGTCTACTGCGCCTAAATTTAAACCCTTAACTTTATCAATTGTATCCGTCAGAGCCGTCATAAAAACGATGGGAATCTCTTGAGTGGCGGGATTAGCTTTCAGGCGACGGCAGGTTTCAAATCCGTCCATTCCTGGCATCATCACATCTAGCAAAATTAAGGTTGGTGGATCGTAGGCAATCTGTTCAAGTGCGGTTTCTCCATCAAGGGCAACGGCAATTTCAAAACCAGCGCTGGTCAGGGTTTCTGATATGATTTCTAGATTGTTGGGACTATCGTCAACAATTAAAATAATCGTTTTACTTAAGTTATCTATTGGATTATTGGGTTTTTCTATCCGGTTTAACGTCATCGAATTAGAGTTAATCATGGATATAATTTCTGATGGCTAGCGACTTGTGGACTTTGCTTAGTGAATGCACCTATTTTTGGCGATAAAATCCCTTATTTTTTTGAGCTGAAACCCTTTAGCGAGTTGGCGAATATATTGAGCAAATGGAGCATAGTTCTGATCTGATTTCTCGATACTATCAATTTTTTCCAGGAGAAGATTAATGCGACCTTTCATAGCTAAATCCCAGAGGATATCTAGTTCCTCTTCAGGAAAAATAATCGCTGCGGGTTTGCTCAATTTTTGGGACTCAGTTGTTGTTATATTAACAGCCACCGACTGACTGCCATTCCCTGATGCGGACTCGTAAATCCATGTCAGTCCCAAATGTCGCTGTAACGTCCGCAGCAACTCATCAAGTTGAACGGGTTTGGGCAGAAAATCATTGCCCCCGGCTGCCAAACTGTGATGCCGATCCATTTCAAAAACACTGGCTGACGATACTACAATTAGCATATTTTCCCCGTTTTGGGATTGGCGAATGTGTCGCATCATCTCAAAGCCGTCCATAATCGGCATGAGTAAGTCGGTAATGATCAGATCTGGCGATGCTGTCATGGCGATATCCAATCCTTCTTTACCATTATTCGCCTCAATCACCTCAAATCCTAAGGGTTCGAGTAAATTGACGAGAACTGAACGATTTTCCCACCGATCATCGACGACGAGAACTGTGCGTGATTTGCCCTGATAGCTAATAATTCTACCCTGAGTGGGGGTGGTGGTTACCTGCATCCATTCTTTGGCTTCTCTTAAGGCGAGATCTACGGTAAATACACTCCCTTTGCCTAATTCACTTTGGACTTGAATTGTACTTTCCATTAGCTGTACAATTTTTAGGCTAATTGCTAAACCCAGTCCAGTTCCCTCTGCCTGAAGTTTGCGATCGCTCACTTGCTCAAAGGGTAAAAAGATGCGCTGCAACTGTTCGGGACTCATACCCACTCCTGTATCTTCGATTTGAAACCGAATTCGGTGATGGGGATTGGTGAATTTTTTGGCTTGACTAGATAATAATTCTGTGCTACTTTCATCCTTTAACCCAATGCCTTGATTGTCTTGACTCTCTACATATCCGACTTTAAAGGTAACGCCTCCGGTATCGGTAAACTTAATCGCGTTGCTGAGTAAGTTAATCAGAACTTGTCTCAGTCGCTTTTCGTCTACGTGCACACCGGCGGGGAGGGATGAAGTCGGTTGATAGATAAAGGAAATGCCTTTCCCATCCGCCCGGATACGGCAAATTTCCACAACACCACGCAGGAACGAGGGAAAATAAATATCGCTATGATGAAGTTCCATCTTCCTGGCTTCAATTTTCGCTAAGTCGAGAATATCATTAATCAGCATCAACAGATGAGAACCGCACTGATGGATGATGCGAATACCATCAAGTTCGCGATCGCTCATTGTTTTTGAACGTTGAAGAATTTGGGCATATCCCAACACCCCATTCAGTGGCGTTCGCAATTCATGACTCATATTTGCCAGAAATTCACTCTTAGCTTTATTCGCCGTATCCGCCTCTTCTTTTGCCATTTTCAGTTCCGCTGTGCGTTGTTCTACGCGCAATTCTAGTTCCGCTTTGGCATTTTCTAGGGCGGTAAAGGATTCTTGCAACTGCTGCGCCATTTGGTTAAAGGATTTGGATAAAATCCGCAGTTCATAAATCCCTTCTACTTTTACTTTTTGATCAAGTTCCCCACTCGCGATCGCGTAAGACGCCGCACTTAATCGTAAAATGGGTTGACTAATCCAACGAGAGGTAAATAATCCCAACAGGGTGGCGAAAATCAACGCCCCCACACATAGCCGAATTGTCAGGCGTGTGTTGGCGTGGATACGTGCCATAAATTCATCTTCTGGCACCACGACAACAATTAACCAATTCAGTCCTTTATTATCTTGAAAAGGCAAAACTTGCACGAATTGCTTCTTATTATCTAGCTTGAAATCTAACTGATACTCCCCTTTTATATTCTCAAAGCTGCCAAATTTACCCACCAAAAAGTCAGCCGTCGCCTTAATCATCGGGTTTTCACTGGTAATCGAGTCATTCCGCTCTGATTTATGATGATGACTAGATACCACCGTATCTTCACTCATTGATGTGGCGACTAATGTTCCCTTCCCCTTGGGTTCTAAAATAAACGTCTGTCCAAATTGACTACTTTTCAAACTTTTTAGGAATTCCCCAATATGAGACAGAGACAGAATCGTACTGGTTACCCCCAGCAACGTATCATCCTCGTGGTACAGGGGCATACTCGCCGCGATTGCTAATGTATCTTCATGTTCATAGCGGAAAACCTTACTCCAGGTTGGCTGACCGGCTTTTACCGCCTCTTTGTACCAAGGTCGATTTCGGTGATCATAATAGATACTCTTTCCTAATAACTTTGTCTGATTTCCTTGCCGATCCACCTGATAAATATCTTTGGTATAATTAATAGACTCGTGAATTTGAAATTCCTCATCCTCTTGCCGCACCACTTCAATATATTTACCATCTTCTGTAGCGATGGCAGTAGCACTGACGGGAAAAACTTGCATCTGATGCCAAAACATTTTTTGGCAATAGATTAAACGACTGAATTCTAACTGAGTCAAACAAGTCTGATTGGCATTTAGTTGATTGAACCCATGGGGTATTTGCAAATAACTGTCGAGTTTCTGTTGAATCCGGGCAGCAATTTCTTGGCGTAAATTACTGGCAAGTTCATTAACCGCTTCTTCTCCATTGCGTAAGGAAAGCCAGCCCGTTAATCCTACAGCAGCAGTAATTTGCACTAGGAAAGGAACGACAAGGACGAGGCGCAGGGGCATTTTGAAAGAGGATTTTGGCAAAAAACTGGGTAACATCCGTCAGTGTTAGTTTTATGAGCAATGAGTGGATTGATGACTCAGATGCTACCCTAACCTGTCAATAAATCTATTTAAAATTTGATGACACTACCAAAATGTAGAAGCCTTGAGCATGCCATATCCCCGACTTAAAGAACTCGGAAAGCTACTTTATTCTTTAAATCTTACAAAATTAATGACAATACACCTTCTCGAATTACCTGTTGTCTATTGCTAACTTACCTTCTGAGCCATGTCTGAATTATTTACCTGAGAAGATTGGGGGACAAACAGTTTAGGAAATAGCAATCCCGAACGAGCTTTATAGTCAGCAAATTCCGGATAACGGGAGAGTGACTGGTCTTTTTTGAGCATATTGGGAATGAAAATACCCGCTATAAAACCTGCCAGAATTAAAAACGGTAGCCAGTGCTGAGTCAGCAGGGCAAAAGAGGCATAGATTAAGACTTCTCCCAGATAGTTAGTATTCCGACAACGGGCAAAAAATCCTTCGGTAATCAGTCCAGAATGATATTTGAGTGTGTAATACTTTTGAGCATCACTGCTGTAATGGAGAAAGACACCCATGAGGTTAATCGCAATCGCCGCCGCAATCAGGGGAGGAGTCGGTTCTGAGCCACTACTAATCAAGATAAACGGAGCAACCCAGTAGAGCAATAGAAACCCAAACATAAATAGACCTTTTCCCAAAGATATTTCTTGCTCCCACTGTTTATCGGGGTAGATGCGGCTTTTGAGTACCCACATAAACCCATACATGCCATGGAGGGCGAGATAAACCCAAGGACCGATGGTGAAATTTTGATAAGCCACCATCAATGCTAATATTACCGGAAACGTTAGTCCTTTATGCAGATCAATGAAATGCTTAATTTTCATCCGTTTAATCTACTCCTTCAATCGGGGCAAACCCCTGACGCTGAATATTTTCGGTAATCGTGCGCGGTTCTAAAAATTGGAGTAAATAATCGGGTCCTCCCGCCTTAGAACCTACCCCTGATAGTTTAAATCCGCCAAAGGGTTGGCGCGAAACAATTGCCCCCGTAATCGTGCGGTTAATATAGAGATTGCCCACTTCAAACTCTGTAGATGCTTGGTCAATATGAGACGGTGTGCGGGAATATAATCCTCCCGTCAGGGCATATTTTGTCCCATTTGCCACAGCTAGGGCGTCTTGAAAATCTTTGACTCGAATCACCGCTACAACCGGACCAAAGATTTCCTCTTGGGCAATTTTGGCATCGGGTGAAACGTTGGTAAAAATAGTTGGACTCACAAAATAACCCGTTTCTGGGACTTCACATTCCACCGCAATTTCTGCCTCTTGCCGCCCTTTTTCAATATAGTCCTGAATTCGATTTCTGGCAGTAGCATCAATCACCGGTCCAACTTGTGTACTGGCTAATTCAGCCGCACCAATATTGAGCGATCGCGTGGCTTCGATTAATCGTTCCACTACGGTATCATGGATAGGGTCGAGGACGATTACCCGTGAACAGGCAGAGCATTTTTGACCACTATACCCAAATGCTGACTTCACCACTCCCGCCACGGCTTGATCCAGGTCAGCACTCTCATCCACAATAATGGCATTCTTACCCCCCATCTCGGCAATCACCCGTTTTAGGTGAGTTTGACCCGGTTGTACAATCGCAGCATCGGCATAAATCCGACATCCCACTTCCTGAGAACCGGTAAAGGCGATTAAATGAGTATCGGGATGCTTCACCATATAAGCCCCCACCTGGGAACCCTTACCGGGAACATATTGAAACACTCCCTGGGGAATTCCGGCTTCGACTAAAATTTCTGCCAGTTTCGCCGCAATCACGGATGAGGCTTCGGCGGGTTTGAGTAGGGTACAATTTCCCGTGACTAACGCCGCTACTGTCATTCCTGTCGCAATTGCCAAGGGGAAATTCCAGGGAGAAATAACGATAGCAATTCCTCTGGGTTGGTAGATATAGCGATTGGTTTCCCCAGCCACATCATATATATACCCGCCCTCTAGCCGTTCCATTTCATCCCCATAGTAACGGCAAAAGTCGATGGCTTCGGAGACTTCCGCATCGGCTTCCCGTAAGGCTTTGCCGACTTCTAAGCATATCCAGGCGGAGAGTTCTTCCCGGCGCTGTTCCATTAATTTAGCCGCTTGACGCAGAATATCCGCCCGTTGTTTTACCGGGGTGCGACGCCATCCGGGAAAGGCGGCTTTGGCGGCGTTTAATGCCGTTTCGGCTTGTTCAATTGAGAGTAACCCAACTTTACCGATAATTTCACTGGGATTGGCGGGATTAACGGAGTCAACGGTTTCGGTTGTGGGTTGATAGTCGCCGTTAATTAAGGGATAGTAGGTTTTTCCTAGTTGTTGGCGCACGGTTTCCAGGGCGGTTTGGGCTTTTTCCCTGGCTTCGGCTTGGGCGTAATCGGTATCGGGGGCGTTGGCGAATTGTTGAATGTTGAGTGTTGAGTGTGTAGGGGCGGGTTTAGGGACTTTCTGTTGGTTATTGATGGTAACGTCTGTGCGAAACCCGCCCTGACTAAGTGTTGAGTTAACTCCCCCTGCTTCCCGATTATCAGGTTCCTCCTCCACAACCGGGGGTGCGATTAATTCCTCAACGGGGCGTTCTTCTAAACTTTGGCGGAGGAAGGAACTATTTGCGGTATTTTCTAGTAAACGACGAATTAGATATGCCATTCCGGGTAAGAGTTCCCCGTAAGGCGCATAAACCCGCACCCGATGACCCCGTTGGACTAAGGCTTTTGCCAATTGATCCCCCATTCCGTAGAGGACTTGCATCTCGAAGTTGCGGCGGGGGATATTTAACTGTTCAGCAATGGCGATGGCTTTGGCTTGCGATCGCACGTTATGAGATCCTATGGCAGCATAGAGATACTGGTGATTTTCTAGCAATAGCTGGGTCATTTCCTCGAAATTGGCATCGGTGGCGCTTTTTTGGTTATAAACGGGTTGTTGCCAATGGTTTTGTAAGGATTTAATCGTTTCTTGATCCCAATATGCCCCTTTAACCAGACGCACGGTGAGGGGGTTGCCACGTTGTTTTGCCCAGGTGATAATATCGTTTAGATCCCTTTTACTATCTCGTAGATAGGCTTGCAGGGTGATACCTAAGTCCGTGCGATCGCGGAATTCATCTTCCATCAACAATTCTTTGAGAATGCCCAGAGTCATGTCTTTATAGACATACTGTTCCATATCGAAGTGAACCGCCGCCCCCAATTCCTTTGCACGACGTAACAGAATCCGGATGCGATCGCACACCCGTTTTTTGCTACCCTCTGGATCTAGGGGGTCAAATTGGGAATAGAATGCGGTTAACTTAACAGAGACTTGAACTTGTGGTAATTCTTCCCCATCTGCCTGGTCAATTTCCGACACCGTTGACCAATTTTTCGCTTCCTGGGTAAGTTGTTCCATCAAATCCAGATAGCGTTCCAGATAAGACTGGGCTTCGGCTTCGGTAATCACGGCTTCCCCTAGTAAATCTAGGGTAAATGCCATCTTATCTTTCCGCAGGCGTTCAATTGTTTTAATTGCCTGCTTAATTGTTGCCCCAGCGATATACTTATTTGCCAGGGTTTCCACGGCGGTGGATACTGTTGAAGCCGCCAACTGTCCCGGCATCGAGTCAGGATTGGCAAAATTGAGTAAATTTTTCAGGGCGGCGGGGAGTTCTACCGATTCATCCCCCAAATATTCTTGCAAATGACGGGCAACTTCTGTCTTACTTCCCAGGGCGGGTAAGGCATCAATGAAGCGAAAAAGCTGTACTCGCAAACCTGGATTACTCATCGCCCAGGCTAGGAGTTTATCATCCCAGCGCATTTGATCACGCATTTGGGCAAAAAAGGAGCGTTTTTGCCGAGTGGCGTCTAGGAGGTGTTTGGCGATTTCGGTGGTTTGGGTTTCGTAGATGCTGTTGGCGACTTGTACAACCACGGGCGGGTAGACTCCTAATTCTGGGCTAAAGCATTTATCTCGAACTCTTTATTATATCCTGCTAGAGCCAATTGTGCACGGACTCTCTTGCTCCCCTCTCCCCTCATTCCCCCCTTTCAAAGGGGGGCTAGGGGGGATGGAGAGGGGCTGGGGGTGAGGGGTTTAGCTTAAGTTGACACTGATGGGTTACCAAGCCCGTACAACGTTTTGTTTTAATCCCTGATAGGGATTATGGAGGATTGCGACCGAACTAGCCAGCAATTTGGCAACTTTAGCTACTTTGTTTCAATCCCTGATAGGGATTCAGGGGAATTCCAAGGAGAAACAATACGGAAAAAGCAGCAGACAGCAGTTGTTTCAATCCCTGATAGGGATTCAGGGGAATTCCAAGACCGTAAAATTATGCCAATTCCTATGGATGTGATGTTTCAATCCCTGATAGGGATTCAGGGGAATTCCAAGGGCGGTCATCTGGAAGCCTAACAGTATGTAGTTTTCATTGTTCAGTTGCGCGACTGATAAAAATAATAGCATTTCAGGGATAGGGTTTGGCAAGAGCCAAAAATAAAAATCGCTAAACATCAGTTCCAGTAAGCCTTTCAAGAATTGCGCGGCTGAGATTTGAGCAGAGTCACCTTTAACCGCTTACCTAGAGAGCGATTCAGCCATTTTTCCGAACCGCCGGAAAAAAACACCTACCCATCCGCGCTATTAGCCCAAAATTTCGTGTCATCTTGAAGGGGTTTACCGCCGATGCGCTCAACCTTCCCTTGACAACAGCCACAGAGGAAATCAAAGGCAATGCTATCCTAATCTGAATGTCACGCTCCTCGTATTCTGGTGGGCAATGCCCACCCTACGGCATATCCAAGGTTTTAGCGATCGCGCCCGGCAAATTTTCACCGCCATTGATCCTAATCTAGCTTACTCACCGGATGCAGACCTCAGACGCGATCGCAGCGTGGCATACTGGGAATCGGTCAAACTGCACTCCAACACACTCTACTGCATCCACTGCCCCATACCCACCACTTGATAAGAAACCGTAGGGGCGCATGGCGTGCGCCCATAAAATCGACAACTCCAATCCATCAGTTTAGTTTTAGGCAAACCGATATAGTTGAGAATTCGTGCGCCCATAAAATCGACAACTCCAATCCATCAGTTTAGTTGTGTCATATCATGTCCGGCTTTCTCACCCATGATAAACAATGTTTTCCTCTTTCAACCCAGACAACCACCTTTTTCAATCATCCCAGTTTCAACAGGTAATTCAAGACGCTGTAGACTTTCTCCTCTCCACACCGGTTCAACCCTTACCGCCATCAGAGGCATTTACAGGCGCAGGACTTTACCTCCTGTACTACACAGGTAATTTTCCACCATATAGTGCGATCGCGCAAGGGAACAGCCATAACCTTTCCACACCAATTTATGCGGGAAAAGCCGTTCCGAGTGGTTGGCGACAAGCCCGAACCCCATCTAAAAAGATAGCGACTCTTTATCGTCGTTTAAGCGAACATGGAACCAGTATCCGAGCAGCACAGAACCTCAACTTAACAGATTTCTCATGTCGCTTTGTCATTTTAGCAGGCGATGAGAGTAGTATGATTCCTGCGGTTGAAGCAGCACTAATTCGTCGATATCAACCCCTATGGAATAGTGTTATAGATGGCTTCGGAAATCATGATCCAGGTATTAACCGTTACGGACAACTACTTGCCGAATGGGACACCTTGCACCCGGGTCGAAGTTGGGAAAGAAAATGGCAGGGTCAACGTCCTAATCGTGAGCAACTAATCGAAAAGATTCAAAACTATTTCGGCTGACGCAATTCAACCACCGATTCGTATAATCGACAAGCATTATCAGCTTTGGCAACACGCACATTTGACTGAATGATACTGTTTCCCACACGAGTATCTCGTGGCGTGTTTATACTGACCAGTTCAAGACCAAATTGTTCAGCAATTTGAGCTAAATATACATCGGTTGGGAACATGACTCCCTGCAATATACTATTTCCAATCACCACAAATGCTGACGCACTCGGCTTGAGGACGTATCGAAGTCCCTGAACAAAACGATAACAATCATTAAAATAAGATGCGGCATAGTTAGCCCATCCATTGCCCCCATAAATGCCTCGCTGTGTATTGACTGTGCGAAGGTAATCAATTTTGTCAATAAGTTCGGCTGGTGGATTGGGAAAATTTAGCTTTACCTTATCTTGAACTCGCACAGTTTGCCAATATTTACCAAAGTTTTGCTGTTCCAAAAGCTTCGTGTCACCAGGCTTTTTGACAAAACCCAGCCAATAGAGATGGGGGCGCGTGTTGCGGATGTAATGGTAATTATTCAGATAAGGGGGTGATGTTACAGCAAGATCGACTGAAGCCGATTCAAGATATTTTTTGCAATCAAAGAATGATGCTTTGATGATCTTATTTTTAAATGAATTTCCTAGCAAATTAATAGAAATAAGTTTAATATCAAAAGTAATGTGATTAAGCTTTTCCGTGATTAATTCAAAAACGGCAAAATCCGCAATATTCTTTTTCCCTGCTGCACGTCTGGTTCCCAAACTGGGTTCATAGGAATAATTCGAGTAATGAACCATCGTTGATGCAAACGCCAATCTAAAAATCTCTTTAATTTTCTCATCATCCACAGAATCAATAAAATCCTGAACAATAAGAACTTTCCGTAAAACAGTCGAACTGTAGAATGCTTGGCGAGTTTTGAATCCCGATGGTGGCTGACTAATCGGCAAATATCCACTCGTCACGCTATGGTTATAAAACGTTTGAAATCGCCCTATCTCTCTTTGAATATCTTCTGGATTAAGTTTATAAGCATTGACTTTAACTCGACAAGCTAAGGCGGCGTAGGGATTAATCTCAAAACCAACACCATCATGTCCCATTAAAGCTGATTCAACTAGGGTTGTACCCACACCCGCAAAGGGATCAAGAACAGTTCCGGGTTCAAGAAGCTTATTCTCTACCACGCCTCGAACAAAAGAACTGGAAAAGCCAGCAATCCAAGGTATCCACCGATGTACGGGTAAAAGCTTGTTGCTGGCAAAGCTAGGATCACTGAACACCGATTTATCTTTGGCTTTCGAGGTTTGAGTCTCTGGAAAAAGTGACAGTTGCATTCGATTGATCAGCTTGGCTAATTTTGATGTCGTGCTGTTAGTGTAAAGCCAATCAATTTACGGTGCAAGTTGCCTATTTTAATATGTTACCTTTAAAGTATCTCAGTTAACCCCTTAAATTCAGTCATATTCAAGAATTATTACTTGTGCAAAATAGCCTCTTTCAATGTTGAGATGCGCTCAAGTACGCTGTTGATTTCCTCTTGTGTGAGTCCATATTCAGCCAGTGATTCAGCCAAGTGATTGGCTATTGCTTCAAAATGTTCGGCTTGTAAGTCTAATCCAGCATGAGCTTTTTCCATTGAGCGTCCACTATATTGATTGGGACCTCCCAACGCATGGGAAACAAAAGCGGTTTGATGACGCCGTTGCTTTTCCATATCGGTGTGAGCAAAAAAGTCATTAACGATGTCGTCTGCTAAAACGCGCTTATAAAAATCATCTACAATTTGTGCAACAACTGGCTGTCCGCCTAGCTTCTCGTATAAGGTTATGTTTGGTGATGTAGGCATATTCGTTTCTAAAACTTAGCAATTTCTATTAGGTATTCTATCTCGGTATTGAATGAGGTTACGTCTCTCTAGAGTACAGCAATAGCCGAGTGACCTCTCTGCCTTAAGTTGGATTAAAAGAACTATCATTTTTTATTCAATAAAATAAAAAATCACCACTATGGACTGAAATTTATATCCAGTCAGCTTTAGCTGACTTGAGTTCTTAGCCTTGGGTTTTAACCCAAGGTGGTTGGTGAGACTGAGAATTTCCTGTTGTATCCGTTGGTAGAGGAGAATTGCGGAACATTAAAGTATAGATATCAGTGGGCATTTCGATATTTGCCTGTTGCAGTGCTTCTTTTATACTTTGACTGACTTGAGATGTCATCGTCAAAAACCCTAATCGCCGTGAATCAACCCAAAAGCGTACTTCCAGATTCACCGTACTCGCCGCTAACTCCATTACTAAAATTTCGGGAGGCGGTTCTTTTTCTAACCCTGGAAGTGCAGACAGAGTAGTTTTAATTACTTGTTTAGCATGGCTAATATCGGCATCATAGTCAATACCAACCATAATCGAACTACGACGGCGTGGCGAAGCCGTATTATTAATAATACTGGCAGAAAATACTTCTTGATTCGGAATATACACTAACCGCCCATCATAGGTTCTCATCGTGGTTGCCCGGAGGTCAATCTGCGTAATCGTACCCTCATAATCACCAATAACCACCTGATCATTAATACCAAAAGGTCGGGCAGCGAGTAAAATTACCCCAGAGATATAATTACTCAAAACATCTTTGAGACTGAAACCAATCGCCACACTGGTGAGTCCCAACGCCCCTAATAAGGCACCAAAGTCTAGTCCCAAAACCCCTAGGGCAATGACTGAACCCAGTACCCAGACTCCACCATAGCCCAAGCGTCCAATCAGAATTTCTGTACTGCGATCGCCTTCCGTTTGTTGCGCCCAACTAAAGCCAATAAACCGCACCCCTTTCGCCACTCCCCAGGTAATCCCAACCACAACCAGCGCCCCTAATAAAGAGGGGAGATTTGTTATAATATCCCGTAAAAGTTGCCGTACTGTTCCATAAAGACGCTGTCCCACATCAATTGCTAGGGGCGGTTTTTTAATTGCCTGCTCCAGTTGTTCTGCCCATCTTTCGGCTAAGGCTTCCACAGACAAACCAAAATCTTGGGCATCTTGCTGAGTAACAGTCATTAATACTCGATTATTCAATCGCAACGTTGCCACTTGGCGAGGGTTATCTGGATTCACTGTCACCTGTCCCAAAGTTTCCGATTGTGCCAAAAGACTATTAATTCGCCGATTGATAATTTTTGCCCGTTCTCTTGCACCCAAATCCGCAAGGCTACCCACTTGGAAAACAGGTTTACCTCTAACTAAAATATCGGAAAAATAGACTTCACTATCAGGATTACCAAGGGGTGAATTCGCGGACGCTGGTACGGGAACCATCTCGTCTTGGGCGACACTCCGGTGAGGACTAGCCAGGAAAAGAAATCCAGTAGCAAAGACGACAAGGGAGAATCGACGTGAACCGTTAAGTAGGATTTTCATAAGAAGGTCAGTTTTCAGCCAAAACAGATTACATGACCCATCCCTCGTTTGACTTCTAGCTATAGACAGGTTATAACTCAGTCCGCGCAGGCGGACGAAAGTTTGTGTAGCAGCGATTTCAATCGCCTCCTCTTGCTCGTTGGGTTTCGTTCCTCAACCCAACCTACAAATGTGACATGCTTCCCTGTTCACAAATTGACAATGGATAATAAACAATGGATAATGACCCCTCCTTAAAAGAAGAGGATTGAAATTAAGGAAAATCTTTTTTAATTTCTTCGTAAACGAAGAGGTATTAGACCCAATTAATCAATTGTCAATTATCAATTATTAATTATCCATTGATAAGGATTTAATTCCGATGCCAACGAGTGACACCACCAGGTTGATCAATCAGCGTAATCCCTTGGGCTTTCAGTTCATCCCGGATGCGATCGCCTTCCCCAAAATCCTTCCGTTTCCGCGCCTCGGTACGTTGTTGAATCAGCGCCTCAACCTCTGTATCACTTAACCCACTCGTCGATTCCTGACTGATTTCCTCCCCTTGCGCCTCAAGTCCAAACACCTGCGCCAGTTCCACCAATGTATGCCATTGAGCCTCTAATTCCTGGGGCGATGTCCGGGTTTTCCCTTCATGCACCAAAATATTCCCCTCACGCCCCAACTCTTTTGCCAGTTCAAATAATACAGCTAACCCCTCCGCAAAATTAAAATCATCATCAACAGCGGCTTGGAAGCGTTCTACTACAGAATTTTGCCGTTTATCAGAGTCTTGCCACCCCAGTTGTTTACCATACTGATCACCAAACAGCAATCCATCTTTCAACGTATGCCAACCATTCGTCGCCGCCGCCAAAGCATCATCGGTAAAATCTAAGGGCTTGCGATACTGTGCCTGGAGGACAAACAGCCGCACCGCCATCGGATCAGTGGGGCGATCGAGTAAATCCCGAATAGTGATAAAATTACCCAAAGATTTAGACATCTTCTCCCCATTCACAATCACCATCCCCGTATGTAACCAGTAACGCGCCAAAGGTTGACCCGTCACCGCTTCCGATTGGGCAATTTCATTCTCGTGGTGGGGAAAAATTAAATCCGATCCCCCCGCATGAATATCAATCGTTTCACCCAGATTGTCCCGAATCATCGCGGAACACTCAATATGCCATCCGGGGCGTCCCGCCCCCCAAGGGGATTCCCAGGCAGGTTCTCCGGGCTTAGAACCCTTCCACAGGGCAAAATCAAAAGCGTCTTTTTTCTTCGCCGCCTCTGAATCCTCTACCTCAACTCGCCCACTAGCCCCCGCTTGCAACTCATCTAACTTGCGTCCAGACAACTTACCATACTGATCAAAACGACGCACGGCATAATAAACATCTCCGGCGGCGGGGTAGGCGTAATTTTTTTGTTCTAAATCAGAAATGAGCCGCTTAATCCCATCCAGACAATGCGTCGCCCGGGGATAAGCATCCGCATCCTCCACATTCAGCCGCGCCATATCCTCAAAATACGCCTGAATGAAGCGTTCAGAGACGGCTTCCATCGATGTCCCCTCTTGTCGCGCCCGATTAAGGATTTTATCGTCAATATCGGTAAAATTCTGCACGTAGTTCACATCATAGCCGCGCCATTGTAGATAACGACGGGCAGTATCCCAGATGATGCAGGTTCTAGCATGACCCAAATGGCAATAGTCATAGGTGGTGATGCCGCAGCAATACATCCGCACCTTATCAGTCTCTAAGGGGGCAAATGGTTCTTTGTGACGGGTGAGAGTATTGTACAGGGTTAGGGTCATGGCACAACAACAGTAAACTCAGTCGTGAGCAGATACGCAATAATGAGAAAGGATTGGCATATCCAGCGTACAGCTTGATGTCTTATTGAATCACACCTGTACGGTATCTTCCTATATTCTGACGTCTAAAGACAGTTCAACATAGCGCCTTATGCAATCAATCACAACTGAGTCTGCATCCGACCCAACCCTAGACGCTCCGAAACATGGCTTACCTGTGACGATTATTACAGGATTTCTCGGTAGCGGCAAAACTACGCTGCTTAATCATATCTTGAGCAACCAAGAAGGTGTCAAGACTGCCGTTTTAGTCAATGAGTTTGGGGAAATCGGCATTGATAATGAACTCATTGTTACCACCGGGGATGACATGGTGGAACTGAGTAATGGTTGTATTTGCTGCACCATTAATGAAGATTTAGTCAATGCCGTTTACAAGGTGCTCGAACGAGAAGACAAGGTGGATTATCTGGTGGTAGAAACCACAGGATTAGCAGATCCCCTACCCGTCGCCCTCACGTTTCTAGGAACCGAACTGCGAGACATGACTCGCCTAGATTCAATTGTCACAACGGTAGACTGTGAGAATTTTAGTTTAGATCTATTCAATAGCGAAGCGGCATATAGCCAAATTGCTTACGGCGATATCATTCTACTCAATAAAATCGACTTGGTGGATGAAGGTGATGTAGACGCCTTAGAGGTGAGAATTCGCGAAATTAAAGAAGGGGCGAGGATTATTCGCACCACTCAATCCCAAGTGCCATTACCGCTGATTTTAAGTGTAGGATTGTTTGAGTCAGACCGGTATTTTGATGAGTCGTCGGAGCATGACCATGATCATCACGATCATGAGCATCACCATGACCATGATTGTGAGCATGAGCATCACGATCATGAGCATCACCACGATCATGATCACTCCCATCACTTAGAAAATGATGGGTTTACCTCGATTTCCTTCCAGAGTGATAAACCTTTCAATATTCGGAAGTTTCAATATTTCCTGGACAATCAACTGACAACGAATATTTTCCGGGCTAAGGGAATTCTCTGGTTTAATGAAAGTCCAAACCGCCACATTTTCCACCTCAGTGGTAAGCGGTTTAACATTGAAGATGATCGGTGGAAAGGGGAAAAGAAAAATCAATTGGTGCTGATTGGTCAAGATTTAGACCATGATAAGTTGTACCAGCAGCTTGAAAATTGTCTCTGTTTACCCTCAGAAAATCGCGGTAAGGGATTTGGCAAATAGGGTGTTCTGTCGGGGTTGGTTTTGAAGTATCAGTACAGGTAGGACAATTTAAGCTACAGCCCTCACCCCTGTGCCCCTCTCCATCCCCCCTAGCCCCCCTTTCAAAGGGGGGCTAGGGGGGATGGGAGTTGTAAGAATCATGCGATCGCGTTTCTGCTTGCCTTACCCAGAAGGGGCGGCATCTACTCAAAAAGCCCCCCTTTTGAAGGGGGGTTGGGGGGATCTAAACTGTCGCAACCCACGCAAAAATCCCCAATACCTCATCCAAATTCAAAACCATTTTGCTTAGGGTTTAATCAAGCGTCGCTTTTTCGCCGACTGATTGTAATACTCCAGTTGTTTTCTCCGTTGCAGGTAAGGATTAATCAGAATATTAACCAAGGCTAAACTGCTGCCAACCGTCGATACCAATAGCCAAAAATTAACAAAACCAAAATTATAGCCAATCCCTAAACTCATACCAAACCCAGTCATTAATAGTGAACTCGTCAGGGCAATTTTGGGGCTAAAGCCTCGATCCCGATAATTTTTAATCACTGCTCCGGCTGTAAATCCGGTGATTAAACCCGCTAAACCGACTAATGCAACTAAAAATGTCCCTATCAACCAATAAATAAATAGAGCGAAAACCATCATCATCCCCTGGATAGAGAATGCTATTTTAGTAATCGGTACTCCCCTCACTCCTAGCGCACTGAGTACAGCACCGCCAATAAATGCGGCGATAAACCCAATACCAATCCCATACCCTAATATCGGAATTTGGGCGATAAAAAAGGTGACAAATCCTGACAAAATCCCGGTTCCCATCCCAGATAGTCCTAAAAGAAGTCCTAGGGATATCCAAGGCGGTTTGGGTAAGGCTAAAAAATTAGTATTAACCTTCAGTTCAAAACTATAGGTTTCGGGAACAGCATTGGTTTGTAATAAGATGCGGCGGTTGTAGGTTTGATTTGCCATCAACCTGTTGGTATCCACCGTAATTTTACAATCAACCTGATTTCCCTGAAACTTACTCGGTTCAAAGGTAATCCAAAGATGTTTGTTTTGTTTCCTGAAACTTGGATCACTGGGATGGGGAGCGACTTCCCAAGTGCCTTCTAACACCGTTTCGGGAACGAAATTCTCAAGGGTAACAATTTGTGTCAGTTTTTCCCCAATATGGGTTGTTGTGAATTCTAGTATCTCTGGGCTGAATTTCACCTCTGGCGTGCGGATCAAATCGATGGGCTTGAGTGCTTCTAGCGCCGCCCCTGCATTGATATAGCGATCGCGTGCTTTCGGTTGCACCATTTTCTCCAACCAAGTCACAAACCGGAGACTGAGTTGGGGAAGCAGATGTTGAAAATGAATTTGTCCCTCTTCGTTAATCAGGGTATCCATGGCTATGGATTTTGTCCCCGTCAGCAAACTGATTAGAGTTGCACCTAATCCATACAGATCTGTGGCTTCCGTCAGTTTATGGTTATATATCTGTTCCGGTGCCATAAACCCAAATGTCCCCGCCGCAACGCTACTCATGGCTACGTTACTACCCCCCACCCGCGCTAACCCAAAATCCACCAGATAAACATTGAGTTGCTCATCGACTAAAAGATTTTCGGGTTTGATATCGCGGTGAATCACCACAGGAAGCCGACGTTGCAGGTAAACCAGGATTTCTAGGGTGGCGATGGCGATTTGCTTGACTTGCTCCGGTTCAAAACTCCGGGGGATGGCTAACGATTGCGCTTTTTTGTACTCCTGGATCATACAAAATCCGGCTTTGGTTTCAAAGGAATCGAGATATCGGGGAATACCGACGTGATCGAGTCCCTGCAAGAGCTGGATTTCTCGTTGATAGGCTTTGAAACCTGACCAATCTGAACCC
This sequence comes from Coleofasciculus sp. G3-WIS-01, assembly GCF_040223135.1. NCBI lineage: Bacteria > Bacillati > Cyanobacteriota > Cyanophyceae > Coleofasciculales > Coleofasciculaceae > Coleofasciculus > Coleofasciculus sp. G3-WIS-01. The sequence continues at coordinate 9,760 of NZ_JAVJZI010000212.1, read as the reverse complement.
GCCTGAGCAAACAAAAATCGCTTAATCACAACGGGTTTTTGGGTTTGATGATCCTTTGCCAAGTAGGTGATGCGTCCACCTGCATGATTTCGCCCAAGTTCTCGCATCTTCTGATAGCGAGGACGGGGAGTTGATGATGAGGGTGAGGAGTTGTTCATAGATTCCTGGGATGACGTAACGATAACTAGACAGTCACAGGAGTTAGGGAGTGAATGTATTGACAAAACGACTATAAAGTGTTTTCAGACAGCAGCACTGATTTGATACTAAGTTGTGGTTAAAAATATCAGACTTCTCTCCCCTGCTGTTTGTACCACGTTTGAACGTGACGCCGTAACAGTTACATTTGTCATTGTTACTTGTTTGAGAAGCGATCGCCACTGTCGCCGCCGGAGATGCGATCGCACCGATTCTTTTTAATATAGGACAAATGTACTACAAGTAAATTCAATCCAGGTTTTGGAATTGTAGACGATGATGTGGCAACCCTGGTGTAGTTTTGGCGATCGCGTGGGATGGCGAGTAAAAGGAAATTGGGTATCTTAATAATCGTCTCCAGTTCAAGTGATTTATGGCAAATCCTCGCCAACTTGCATTCCTCGCCCTACGAGATGTCCACAGCCACGGTGCATTTACAGATATTGCATTAGATCGAGTGCTTCGTAACGCTACTCTCAACCGTGCCGATCGCGCTTTGTTAACTGATTTAGTCTATGGTACTACCAGACAAGCCCGCACCCTTGATGCCTTAATTGACCAACTGGGTAAGAAAAAAGCCCACCAGCAGCCCCCCGACTTGCGCCTAATTCTGCATCTGGGCTTATACCAATTACGCTATCTGCAACGCATTCCCCCTTACTCCGCCGTTAATACCAGCGTGGAACTGGCTAAAGCCAATCAATTAAAAGGATTAGCTGGGGTAGTTAATGGGGTGCTGCGACAGTACGCACGTCTGAAATCCAATCCCCAATCCAATGATCCCTTACAGTTACCCCCCCACCCCATCCAGCGCCTGGGTACTCTCTATAGTTTTCCCGACTGGATAATCGAAGTGTGGTTAAATCAACTGGGAATCGAGGAAACAGAAGCCCTTTGCCAATGGTTCAACCAACCGCCAACCCTTGATTTGCGGATCAATCCCTTGAAAGCTTCTATCGATACTGTAGAGACAGCGATGGAAGCCGCAGGTATTCAAGTTCAGCGCCTTCCCCAGCTTCCCCAAGCCTTACGCCTAAAAGGAAGTACAGGTTCAATACAAAAGCTTCCTGGATTCAACGAGGGATGGTGGACAATTCAAGATAGTAGCGCTCAACTGGTGAGTCATTTACTCAATCCCCAACCGAATGATGTTGTCATTGACGCCTGTGCTGCTCCAGGAGGTAAAACAACCCATCTGGCTGAACTCATCTGCGATCGCGGTACAATCTGGGCATGTGATCAAGCCGCTTCTCGCCTGAAAAAACTCCAAGCCAATACCCAACGGCTACAATTACAATCCATTCAAATCTGCACAGGCGATAGCCGCGATTTCCCCCAATTTACCCAGACAGCCGATGCTGTCTTACTCGACGCCCCCTGTTCTGGCTTAGGGACACTGCACCGTCGCCCCGATATCCGTTGGCGTTGTACTCCAGCCAGAGTTCAGGAACTTTCTGTACTGCAAGGCGAACTATTAACTCAGACAGCCACCTGGGTTAAACCTGGAGGCGTGCTAGTTTACGCCACCTGTACCTTGCATACCCAGGAAAATGAAGCCGTGATTCAAGCCTTTCTGGAACGTCATCCCCACTGGTGTACCGATGCACCCCCGCCGACACTCTCCGCTTTTTCTACCCCTCAAGGCGGGCTGAAAGTCTTACCCCATCAGCATCAGATGGATGGCTTTTTTATGGTGAGATTGAAGAATGTAGGGGATTAGCCTTATGTCCTTTGTCCTTTGTTATGGATAGCTATTCCCTGTTCCCTGCTCATTAGTAAAGATTAGAACGTCTAAGCGCATTTTTGGGAACAGTTCTGATATAGATAGAGCAGAAGTTCTTTGTAGAAAAACGTCATGGTTACAGACTCTCATGTCAAACAGCTTGTGAAGATTCTGATTGGTGCGGCTTGGATAGATGGTCGAATTCAGCCAGAGGAACGGGAGTATCTGCGCCGAGTCGCCCAGCAATCCGGTGTGGCTGAAGATCCAGACATTCGACCCCTTTTGAATGAACTCAAATCGGTGTCCAGTAACCAATGTTATAGATGGGTGCAAGAGTATTTGGGTGATCATCCTAGCCAAGAGGATTATCAGGGCTTGATTGAAGCGATTAGTGCCTTAATTTACAGCGATGGCGATGTGGATACTGAGGAAGCTAAACTTCTCACTCGCTTACAGCTTCTCGATCCCGCCCAGACTTCCCCCAAGTCCACTCAAAATAATGTGCTTAAAGCCATTCAAAAGCTCTACCACCGTTGGATTGACCAGCAAACTTAGTCTTATGTCCTTTGTCTTTTGTCATTCGTCCTTGGTTAGGGAACAGGGAATAGGGAACGGGGAATGGGGAACAGTGTTGACTTGTGTGATTAACTCATATCATGTCCTTCTGGTCACTCATCATTCCCTTTACCTTGCCCCTTTTTCCCTTGGAGCCTTGTCTGCACCATCTCCCCCATCTTTTATCCTTTACCCTAAAAATCGGTAGGGGATTTTTTTTATCGGAAACTAATTATCCTTAATGATCGTCATGATCTTTGAAAATGTTCCCAAATACAGTAACCACGGGAGCATTTTTTTGCTAAAGTTTATCCAATTAATGGGTTGGAAAATTTTAGGAACATCTGGAATCCTAAACTGTCTAGTTATTTAACAAGACGATTTGTGTTGGAGAACGCCTTTAATGTCTAACTTTTATCCCTGGCAATCTGGAACCGCTGCATTTTTAGCCCTTGGATTAACGGCTGGTGCGATCGCTCCCTTCGTTACAGGTGCATCAGCCCTTGCCCAAACCACACGTTTCTCAGATGTTTCTTCTAGCTACTGGGCTGAAGACTTTATTACAGAATTAGCACAACGGGATATTATTTCCGGTTTTCCGGATGGCACATTCCGACCTGATGCTCCCGTAACTCGCGCCCAGTTTGCGGCTATGCTGCGTAAGGCAAATCAATCCTTTAATAAAGCCAATCAACGGGGAGCAACGAATTTTGTCGATGTTCCTTCAAGATACTGGGCGTATTCTGCGATCCAAGATGCTTATAAAACGGGATTTTTAACGGGTTATCCGGGTAATGTTTTTAGACCCGAACAAAATATTCCTCGTGAACAAGCCTTAGTTTCATTGGCAAATGGCTTAAATTATGCCGCGAATTCAACCAATGTATTAAGTTACTACAATGATGCGTCTAGTATTTCTAGTTGGGCGCGGACGCCAATAGCCGCCGCTACAGAAGAACGCTTGGTGGTGAATTATCCGAACGTTAAATCGTTAAATCCCCTGCGGAATGCTAGTCGTGCTGAAGTCGCTGCATTTATTTACCAAGCCCTAGTGAGTGAAGATAAAGCGCAAGTTGTCAGTTCTCAGTACATAGCTGATCCGACGCCTGTTGCTCAAGATTTCACGATTCCTGCGGGTACAACTATTCCAGTTAAGTACATCCGAGAGAAAATTTTAATTGCCCAAGAAGACGAACAATTACCCTTGACGTTAACAGTTGATGCTAATATCACAACCTCTAATGGCAAAGTGCTGATTCCTGCGGGTAGTGAGGTTGTGGGTACGTTGCGTTCGACCAATGGTGGCGCTCAATTTATCGCCGAGAAACTAGTGATGAATGGTAAGCAGATGACTCTTGATGCTTCGTCTGAAGTAATTACCACAACAGAAACAATACGTCAAGGTAGTAATACAGGTACTCTGGTCAAAAATGCTGCACTTGGTACAGCGGCGGCGGCGGCGATTTCGGCGGTAACTGGAGATCGAGCGATCGCGACGGAAGAACTGTTGATTGGTGCGGGTTCTGGTGTAGCGTTAAGCTTAATCCAGCGCTTCCTCGGTCGCAACAGTGTTGATCTGATTGTGATTCAACCGGATACCGATTTGGATCTCAAACTAGATGATAACTTAGTTATCAGCGCCAACTAGATCACCATAGTGTAGAGACGTAGCATGCTACGTCTCTACACGTTAACGATGTGTGGCTTTCCAGATAGGTGTTTTCGGTGTTTTTTTACTTCATGATTCATGAATGGGTAACCAAACCACAAAGGTTGTTCCCTTGCTTGAGTCCTCCCCCGAACTTTGAATCGCTGTGTCTAACTGAGATTGTGTCCACAGTGACTGCGCCGGACTAAATACCTCGATTTGACCCTGCATTTGTTCAACTAGTGCTTTGGCGATCGCTAGCCCTAAACCACTCCCTGGAATCCCTGTGTTGGCTTGTATTCCCCGATAACGCCGCTCAAATAAATGCTCAATGTCTTGGGGCACAATCCCCAAACCCGTGTCAGTAATCGCAATTCCCACCATTGTCCTCGTCTCATCATCGGGTTGAGCCACACCTGCTTCCACATCAATTTTTCCCCCGGCTGGCGTGTATTTTAAGGCATTGTCAATTAAATTATTCAAGACTTCTCGTAACGCCTTAGCATTACCCCGAACAGGGGGTAAGTTTTGGGGAATTGAATAGCGTAATTCTAAACCACGTTCTCCTGCGATCGCTTGGGCACAAATGAGCAGGGGTTCTAATACTTCAGTGACGGTGAACGACTCGACAATTAGGGTTTTGCCCGGAAGCAGAGGAATGGCTGGTGCGTCTGTATCCGGTTCTGAGTTAACGATAGAAGCTATTTTCCCATTCTCGTCGGGTTCAGGGAGTGGACAAGTCGCCGCGCTAGCTGACGCGGGTAAGGTTAGGGGTTCACTTGTCGGTGCATCCTGATCTAAGCACTCGTCAAAATCTTGCAATAAATCTTTCAAGCGATCGCTCTCCCGCACAATACTAGCTGCAACGTTATGATTTTGATCATCCGGTTGCAGTCGATTGAGTAGCAGCTTGCCAAAGGTTCGCAATGCGGTTAAAGGATTGCGAAATTGATGCAGGATATCATCAAGCCGATCCCGTTGCTGTGCCTTTAGACGGCGTTGCTGAGTCCATTCCTGCTCAAACCAAGCCCGACGCCGATCCATTAAGTAGGCAAGTGTCAATGTCCCAGCTATGCGTTCAATTGCGGTTTGTTCTTTGTCATTCCACGGTCGATCCTCGCGACTTGTCACTAATAATCCCATGACTACCCCTTCATGGATCAGGGGCAAAACTATTTGCCGTCCTTGAGATAAGGGATAGTTGTCCTGATCAAGTGAGGTGGAATCTGGGATAGGGTGATCGTCACAGGGTAGAGGTAAAAGGTGAGGTACAGCTTCAGCAAGGCGGGGAATTGTGTCCCGTGAACTGATGCTTTCGGGCAATGCTAACTCAGCATCGTCCTCTTCCCAGATTGCCGCTTCTGGATAGACTACTACCGGAATCAGTTTAGGTTGCGCGGCTTCGTCTAGCTCATCTGTTGTTAAATATACCGCACTCAACGCCGCGCCTAGACTTTGAGTGAGGACTCCGACCTGTGATTGACACAAGGCGACAAATTCTGAACTAGCAGGAATGAACATGAGGATTGCGTGATCACCACCAGAGGGCTTTTACAACAGAACTCAGCAAAGGTTCCTCTTCTATAATGTCTAACAATTGACATAACTGGCTATCGCCCCAAGGATATAAGATGAAATGGGGAACAGTGAACTCTTCACAGGGAGGGAACAGGATCGGAGTATAGGGTTGGCTTGTGTGGTTAACTCACCACTTTCTCATCTTTCTCATCTTTCTCATCTCCCTTGCACCCCTGCCTCTGGAGCCTCTCTAGGGGTTCTTTGTTAAGTTTTTTAACGAAAAATTAATTTTTATGGTAGTGATTGGGGCGGGATCATCGCTCAAACCCTTTTTCAAACTTAGCCTTGAGACATTTTAGGTATATCTATCAGAGCCTAAAAAGATATTGATATTTCAGACTCAAGCAGATATACTTACGACGGCTTTTGTAACTAGCATTACAACTGTCGGCAAAAAGAGGAGGTAAAGAGGTTGGCAAGAAGACGTAAGCGCAAGAGTCGCCGCCGCCAAGAGGGGCGCAAAATCCTAGAGCATGTGCCTCAGTATAATATAGAAAGCGGTGAAGATAAACCGGTTACAGCAGCACGTAAATATATTCAATCAGCCGGGATTATTCCGCCTGCTTTGCTACTAGTTAAGCGAAATGAGCATACGACAGACCGTTATTTCTGGGCAGAAAAAGGTTTATTTGGCGCTCAATATGTTGAGGAAAACCATTTTCTATTTCCCAGTCTGCGGGTGCTTGAGGCTCCCGTAGAAAAGGCTGTAGTTGCGGCTCAAAGCCGCTGACCGAGCCAGACTTTACGGATTGATCAGTGAGTGCTTTGACACTCATCATCGGCAATTCGTCTCATTCCTACTAGGGGGGTGGGATGAATTGCCTAATTTTTTATGAAGGCAGATGACAGCGTTTTCTCAGGAAATAGTGCAGACGCGATCGCAAGTTTGATGCATGTATTTTTGTAAAAATCAGAATATTTTTTTGACAAAGTATAGTAAAATATACACCCTGTGTAGGGGCGAGTCGCTGGACTAGCGTTCACGAGACAGCTTATTACTGTACTTGACTCGCCCTAAAGATGGTTCACATCAAGCACCTTGCCCTATCGAGAAGGGTGCAAGATTTAGGGTTTACCAATGCCAGATTTGATCGTAATTCCCAAATAACCCGGGCAAATCCTGACAGGTAACGTGAGTCACACCGTTAATCATTTTCCCTTCAGGAATCCCACGAGATTTCACATCATCTACCAAAATATACACCGTAATTCCCTTATCGATTGCCCGCCGCAAATCTTGATCCAGTTTAGGTGGCTGGGTTTGTGGCTTATCCCCAAACATAAGTCCAGACGCATCTTGCCCACTCACGGCATAATTCACCGCATTTCCCCTCAACAAAATATCTAAATCAGCACCTGCAGCTTTCATCGCTTGAGAAATCCAAACCGAGGGATCATCTTGTTCTTCAATCGTACAGCGATAAGCGGATTCAACTATTTGTAACGCTTTCATCTTACTATCCCTAATCCTTCCTACTTCGTAGCAATAATTAACGTTCCATCCGACTCACTCGCCCATTTCCATAAATCACTCGGCGCACCACGGCGACAGCCATCAATCGCATCTTCTACCCCTCGCTCATCCACACAAAGCCCGCAATTAATCCAATCTAATTGACACCCCTTTGCTTTGGCTTTTTCCTGGAGTGCAGCAATCCAATCTTTGGTTAAGGGATGATCTTCTTCCTCCACGCCTCTACCATGAACCGCATTCGCGTGGGGTTTTTGATGAGCAAAGGCTAAAGACACTGCCCCTTCATAAGCAAAAACATTCACATTATACCCACGTTCAATTGCCTCATGAATCATCCGAAACGCTGTGGTTGTCCTTGCTTGTTCAAAAGGACCATCCATAATCGAAAAGGTTAAGGTTTTGGTACTCATTTTTACTTATCTTGGGTTACAGCCAAATCGTTTTTTGTCCTTGAGCCATAGCATCAACCACAGCCGCAATGCTCGCCACTTGCACACCATCGCTTAGTTCTGTCTGTGAGATACCGCGTTCTCTCAGAGAAAAATCATCTGCCAAGACGTTGACAGTGTTGAGATTGGCTAAACCATTCGCTACCGAAGCACGAGCGGCTAATACGCCATTTTCCACCAGAAATAAAGTGGTTTCATTTCCAGCATTGGCTAAATCTGATGCCAACTGATAATTTTGACTCACTTGGGTTGAATCAAAGGAACTCCTCGATTCAATTAAAAAATACTTTGCCATTCTGTTTGGCTCTCCAACCGATTGAATTAGTCAAATCAAGCAATGATAATGCCAGGACTCCCAACTATAATACAGGTTCAATTCATTGGCAAGATTGATTTTAATCCACGTTTTTGTGGATTTGTCAATGATTTGATTTTAAAGAATGTTTAATTTTTAAGAGATTACATTCAATTATGTTTATTTTTGTGTAGAAGTGGTTATTCGTCATTAGACAGGGAACAGAGAACAGGATAAGGTAGCATTATCGGAAAAACATCCCTACACCTCAGCACCCCTGCACAATTAGATTAGATGGCGAAGACAGCGTCTACTACGAACCGCGCAGGTTTCCAAAAAAACGGTAAACCGTCCTGATGACAACGTTTTGAGCCAGAAAAACAACCACAGAAATCAAAATGACGGGAACATAATCCCTGTCCCCGGGGTTCTAAGGTGTTCAGTGTTCAGGGATAATTCCTGGCAATTGATGGAGTGGTGTAGAGACGTAGACGGCTACGTCTATCAGTTATCAGTTATCAGTTATCAGTTATCAGCCAATTACTGACCACTGATAACTGACCACTATTTACGCTCACCTACGGAGCAGACTTATCGCGCCGCAATGAGCCGCATCATGTTATCTTGCTCAATTAGCGATCGCGCTTTGCTCATGCTCTCTCACGATGCCCAGATTGTAAAGGCTTGCAGACAATGAAACCAATGAATCCTTGGCAGAAGCAGTCCCTAGCCATGCTCACCGTCGGTGTGATGGCGATGGGTAATGTCATGACTCCCAGCATCGCGAGGGCGACAACGGCGGCTAATTTAACCAAAAGCGCCGACTCGATTGAAATCTTTGTTCCGCCTCCAGAACGTCGAACAAGTGGCGTTTGTCCCGATTTTTTGGGACTGTATATCGACTCAATCATTAATCGCCCTAATTTAGCGGGGGGTAAATGGGGGATTGTCGTGGAATCGGTATCGAATCCTGGGATTTCCTACAGCCACAACGCCAATCAATTTCTTATCCCCGCATCCAATAACAAACTCTTTACCACCGCCGCCGCTTTACAAAGGCTGGATTCCCAAGCCTTAATTCAATCAAAGTCGTTAGATGAATGGGTTACAGTCACCAACCAGAGAAGCAGTAACAGCTATGCAGATAGCCTACTGCGTTACATTGGTGGACCTTCTGCCGTGAAGCAGATTTTAGCACCCTTAGGTGTTGACCCGAATAGTTTTCGACAGGTTGATGGCTCAGGTTTATCCCGGCAGAATGTAGCCACACCGCAAGCATTAATCGCAACATTAAAAGCGATGATGTATGCCAATGGTAATGATTTATTTTATCGTTCTTTACCCGTTGCCGGTGTGAATGGAACCCTGAGAAATCGCTTGCAGTTACCTGAAACTCAAGGCAGAATTCGGGCAAAAACGGGGACATTACGAGGAGTGAGAAGTCTGTCTGGGTATTTGGAACATCCCTATTATGGGACGATTTTGTTTAGCATTATGGTGAATCAACCGTCTCAGTCGGGACAGGTATTAGTGGGGGCGATTGATGAAATTGCCTTGCGATTGGCTCAGTTAACGCCTTGTCAGTAATCTTTGCTGTCAGTAGTCAGACGAAATAGTCTAGTCCGCGCAGGCGGACTTTGTTTGTGTAGCTGCGACTTCCTCCTCGCCAAGGCAAAAAGGGGGTTTTTGAAAAAGTTAGTTATACCAAGTTGCAGTCTAAGGTAGAATCTGTCATGCTGAGCAAAACGCAGTGAAACGGAGTGACGCGAAGCATCTGCCCAGATTCTGACGCTCGTTCCGACGCTCGTTCCGACGCTCGTTCCTCGCTACCGCAACGCTT
>NZ_JAVJZI010000174.1:0-9444 GCF_040223135.1 Coleofasciculus sp. G3-WIS-01 | reverse complement strand
CTAGGATACTTCCCCTCACCTACATGACTATTAAGTTGTCATCTGCTGAGGATTAAAGTGCTTTCTCAACCCTTATGGTTACTCAACAGATGCCAGTCGTCCCCCTGTTGCCAGGTTTAGACTGAACGAATCGCACTCTCGATCTAAAATACATCCACACCGACAAACATGAGTTCTAGTGGACAAAGACTTTTTAACTGTTGTGCCACAATCGGAACATTCCTGGGAAGTGTAGGCAGGATTAACCGCGATGGTTATCTTGCCAAATTTAATCCCAAAATATTCCAGCCATTTTCTGAATTGATACCAACCTGCATCATTGATCGATTTGGCTAAACAATGATTTTTAACTAAATTTTTAATCCTCAAATCTAGCCTTCGGCAAGCCGCTGGCGCGTCTACATAAGCGACCAAATCATTAGATTGGATTACGCAACGCGCCATTCTCTTGGCATGTTCTTCACGCTGCCTACTTATTTTGAGGTGCTTTCGCCCTAATCGATTGATGGCTTTCTTTCGGTTGGCGGAGCCAATTTCAGTGCGCGAAACTCGTCTTTGAAGGAAGCTCAGACGTTTCTCGCCTTCTCGATAAAATCGGGGATTTGGCTCTTTGTGACCTAAAGAATCAGTATAGAACTCTTTGAGTCCCACATCTAAGCCAATGGCTTTTCCTGTCGGCTGACTTTCTGCCTTGTTCTCGGCGTTGACTAAGAATTGAACATAGTAGCCATCTGCGCGACGGACTAACCGCACCCGTTTTATTGATTCAAGTTGATAGAAGTTTAAGTCCCACGTCCCTTTGAGCTTGAGCTTGCCAATTCCCTTTTTGTCCGTAAAGGTTATTTGTTTTCGAGTTTCAGAAAGCTTCCATCCGCTAGTTTTGTATTCAACTGAACGGCAGTTTTTCTTAAACTTTGGATAACCCTTCTTTCCCGGAATAGCTTTTTTGCAATTACTGTAAAACCGAGCAATTGACGAATACGCTTTTTCTACAGCCGTTTGACAAGCATGGGAATTTAAGTCCTTGACAAAGGAAAACTCAGCTCTTAGCGCCGTGTTATAGCGATACAAATCTTTTTGTCCAACATTTTCGTTATCTATCCAGTAACGAATGCATTTGTTGCGGACAAATTGAGCGGTTTGAATCGCTTCATCGATCGCTAAATATTGAGTTGTCTTTCCTTTAGCCTTGAACTCAAAGACCAACATTTGACGTGGAACAACTCGGCATCAACATGATAACACAGAAAAAGTCGTCCTGGAAGGACGAGGAGCCTGAACCCCTTATTTCCGGTCATTTTAAATGGAGTAGGGGTTTGGTAACCAAACCCCTACTTCCCTATTGCGCCGTTTTTAATTAAACGCCAAAGGATTTGCCACAGCCACAGGTTTGATTGGCGTTGGGGTTAGTGAATTGGAAACCGCCCCCAATCATGGCATTGCTGTAATCTAAGACCAGACCATACAGGTACAGGATGCTTTTGGGATCACATATTATTTTGAAGCCCTCGTAGTCAAACACTTCATCGTTATCCCGTACCTTACTAGGATCTTCAAAATCCATCATGTAAGACATCCCGGAACAGCCCCCCTGACGGACACCAACCCGCAAGTATAGGTCTTGTCCTTGTTGGTCTCGCAGCGCCACAATATGCTTGAGGGCTTGTTCGGTTAGTTGGATACCTCGTTTCGGTGTTGTTGCTTGTGTCATAAGTACGTTGTGACTCCTGGTTAGGTTAAAGTTGGATGATGAACTACTGATGTGCCACGCTTATGGACGCTTATGGATCAAGTTTATCGAGACTGACCCCAAGCGCGTGTATTTACCCGATAAAAATTTTCTTGGGAACTCCTTTGTCCAAACAATGAAGCGCAGCCCGGAAGGTATTGCGGTTTAATAGGAGTATCGATTATTAATCATGGCTGACCTGCCATGGTTTTTGCACTTATTGTCAAATACCCTATGTCTGCTCTCAATCGCAATACTCGTCGTCGGCTCAAACGGTTACCCCAAATACCCAGCGTCTGGGAAGGGGATCGCCGTTCTTTAGTGACTGTATCCGATCAGGGTGATTTTGATGCTGAGGGTAATAATGAGTGCATTCTTTGGGTGGATGGCTCAGAAGGAATTGTCCGGGCGATGGATATCGTCTCGCTAGAAATGGGACCTGAAGCGATTGTTCGCACGCTATTGCGAGCCATGGAACATCCCCAAAGTCCGGCTCGACCCGCCCGTCCGTCTAAAATTGTGGTACGCGATCGCGAAGTTCAGTTTTTGTTGCGTGGGGTACTGCAAGAGTTGGAGATTGCCATCGATTATGTCCCCGATTTACCCCTGATTGATGAGTTGTTTCGCGGGTTTGAGGAAATTGCCCTCCAGCGCCAGCCGCATTTACCTCCTAAGTATGCGGATCTGTTGATTAGCAAGGCGTATGACTTATGGCAAGATGCGCCTTGGGATGTCCTGGCTGATCATCAAATCCTGAGTGTGGAATTAAATCGCTGGGATGTGGATGAGTTCTACGTCTCGGTCATGGGTATGCTTGGTGTGGAGTACGGAATTCTGCTCTATCGCTCCTTAGATTCGCTGCAACGGTTTCGGGAGTCGGTCGTCAATCAGGAATCTGTAGAGGCGATGGAAAAGGCATTTTTGGGACAAGATTGCTTGTTTATCACCTATGAAGCAGCGGATGAGGAATTTGAAGATGATGAGGATGGGGATTTAGCCGAGTTATCCGTTGAAGAGATTGTGCCGAGTTTTGGCGCGGTGCATCCATTAGAGGGAATGCGACCCTTTCTGGATGAGGAAGAAGCACTGGTTGTCTATATGGCGCTAGAAGCCCTGCATCGATTTTTCCAAGGCTCATCCGGAAAATTAGCGGCGGATGATTTTCCGGCGATGAACAAGCGCTACCGCATTCCTATCCCTGTAGATACGGAAGATACGGAGTCAAAAACAACGGTGTCGATTCAAGTGTCTACACGACCAGAGATCGCATCTGAGTTGTGGGAGATGGCGATTGATGATACGGATGACGAGGATTGGGATGAGGAGGAGGATGAGGAGGAACTCGAACTTCCTCTACGGGATGACTTAGTGCCAAAAGATTCCTATCTGAGTCTGGGGATGATGCCTTGGGAGAGTATAGCACTCCTACGGGAGGGTGTTGATTTTTATCAATCTCAAGACGCCCCGCCGATAGGAGAAGGGTTACCTGTGGTGTTAATTCAAACCACTCGCCCGAAAGCTAAAGTTTTAATCGAGCAAATTAAAACAGCCGGTGGACTTAAGGGGATTGGCTTTAACCCTGGAGAAGATCCCTTAGTCGGCGATCGCTACGATTTGGGCATTCTACAAACAGGAGATAGTCATCTTTACCTATTTGGCGAGTTTCCCGAAGCTGATCCGGCTCATACGGCTAATCGCAAGCATTGGGAACAACGGTGTCTAAAAACGAAGGGGTATTGTGGGTTAATTATCGCCAGAGGACTCAAAGGTGCTTCCCGTGGTAATCCTCAACCCAAAGACATGGTGGCATTTTTTGAAGCGCGATCGCTCTCGGTTAAGGAGTTAGGATTAGGTATGTTACAACTTATGCCTGTGTTTGAATTCTAAATTCTGGGGAACAGGAAACAGTATTACAGCTTCCCCTGCTCCCCCTGCTCCCCCTGCTCCCCCTGCTCCCTCGGCTTCCCCTGCACTACAAGACTTATTCAGCAACTCCTAATTGGATCGGGTCGCCCTTTACTCAATCGCTTTTGGCTTATTCTAAATCATTGGTAGAAGCATCTAGCGTATCGCCTTGGGTTCCATTCGCTGTATTCTCGCTTGAAGTAATTTCTGACGTCACATCTGTTTCAGACAGATCTTCCGCGGGAACAGTTGTGGATTCATTCCGATAAATGCGAATTCGGTTCAGGCGAGGTCCTTCGGCTGAGATAACTTTTAACTCCAGATTCTCATAGTTTAAGATTTCCCCTTGAAGCGGAATTTTTTGGAACTGATATAATAAAAAACCTGCCAAGGTTTGATATTCATCGGTTACAGGTAAATTTAAATCCAAAAGTTCGTTAACTTCTTCTAAATCTATTTGGGCTTGAACTAAAAAGGTTTGTTCATCCACAATTCGGATCGGCACCTCTTCGGGACTTTCTGGTTCTGGGTTATCACCAATAATTTCCGCCACTAAATCCTTCAGCGTCACCAAGCCAGCCGTACCGCCAAACTCATCTACAACCATCACCATCGCCAAGTGCGATCGCTGCATTAAGGGTAAAAGTTCGCTCAAGGGAGTTAATTCCGGGACAAATCGAGCCGGACGAATCCAGGATTCAATGGGTGTATCTAAGGTTAATTTTCTCTCCGATAAGGGTTTAGCTAACTCTTTAAAATGGATAATCCCGCGAATATCATCCAGAGATTCCCCCGTTACCGGATAGCGAGAATGGTCAGTATTAGCAATTTCTTCTAACACCATTTGCACCGTTGCTGTACTGGGAATTGCGTCAATGCTGGTGCGCGGAACCATCACCTCCGTTGCCAAAACTTCGCCAAATTCAAAGACATTATTCAATAATTCTCGTTCTTCGGCTTCTAAACCCGTCGATTCCCGCTCGGTGGTAATAATTAACTGTAACTCTTCGGGGGTCACCTGATTATTCCACCATCCCCCCGTATATTGCACCCCTACCAGCCGCAATAAACAGCGTGTTGATTGGTTCAAAATCCAAATAAACGGATTGAAAAATCGGGCAATTACCAGACTCGGAGGACCCAAAAGCCGAGCCAACTGTTCAGAATACAGCAACGCCACAGATTTAGGACAGAGTTCGCCCAGAACAATTTGCAGATAAGCAATCAGGAAAAATCCCACCGGAATCGCCAGAGAATGAGCCATTCCTTGAACCATCTCTGGGGGTAGGGGTAATTGAGTCAGCACCGCCGCGACGAAAACGGCGACGGTATTTTCTCCAATCCAACCCAAGGCTAAACTGGATAGAGTAATGCCTAGCTGAGTCGTCGAGAGTAGACGCTCAATACTCTGTTGTAGCGATTGAACTGTCTTGGCTTGTACATCCCCCGCATCAACCAATTGGTTAATCCGCGATCGCCGCACCGAAACCATCGAAAACTCAGCCGTGACAAAAAAGGCATTGATTGCAATCAAAAGCAGGACTAATAATAATCGCAACAGCATGTCCCGGCTGGTAAGGGGCCCAGAAGCACTCGCAGTGAGGAAAACCATTAACTGTGCAACCATAAGAACGGTAGCAGGTAACCCGCAAAAGTAGTTCTACTGCTTCCTAGAGAAAAGCTACAACGGGACTCCACAGATAGCCTTTCTCTAGGGGACTGTATTGATTGACAAATACCGTTTAACATAAAGGGAGCAATAGAACCGAAGGTAAGAAAAATATTATGCGCCAAACCTGCTCCGTTTCTGTTTACCTCGCGACAGGGATTTCGGACATTTTCAGCTTGAGCTTTTGATCGGGATAATCAGTCAGAGTTAACGAAAGCGCTGTGGCGTCATCCAACAACGCTGTAGGAATACTCACCGTACCCGAAAATTCCTCGCCATTTGACGGCAATTCTCCCGGTAACCCTTCAGTAATCGCACTCAACGCTCGACCTTTGTCATCGGTAACATTTAAAAAACTATAAAGGAATCGAACCGGATTAGCGCCCTCATTCTTTAAGCTGACATCTAGCAACAATGAGCCTCCCTGAAGATTGGCGGAACGAACCTCCAAAGTGACCCCCCGATCCTGGCTTTTGAGGGGTAAATTTTGATTCGAGCCACTACTGGTAAACGATGTCTGTGTGTTGAATACATCCGATTCAGACGATGCTTCTTCAACTTCAGATTGCTGATTCTCTGCGGCTGACTCGTCTGGCTTCTGTGTATCACTCTGGCTCTTTGACTCAGAGTCGTTATTATCGGTATTGGAGTCTTTATCCTTGTCTTGGTCTTGGATATAGGCGTGAACGTTGACCAGGATATCCCGTTCACTCAAAAGCGTAACCTCTTTACCTCCAGGCTCAACCTCCTGGTTATTTGCCAGCTTCTTCGTCGGGCGAACATCGGGCTGAGTCACACCTTTGAGAGCTTCATGACCCAGGGAAAATCCCCACATCGCACTCACAAAGCCAGCACCTAACATCATTGCCAGCAGAATCAGAGTGAGTGCTACAGTCGAGTTGAATTTCATTAGTGATTCAAGTTATAGAAGAAAATTGACATCCTCACCGCCCTACAAGGGACGGTGATTCCCTACCAGTCGAACAGTGATAGCTGCACGTACTCAAGGGTGGGTTGACAGCTCATCATGCACTGCCTCATAAGAGGTCTTACACGCGCTCCCTGTCCGTTTATAGTAGTGGGTATGCCCTACCCCGACTCTTTCTATATTCGTGGATGCATTATCATCCCTGTCGTGTTCTACGCCGCAGTTGACACAGACAATTGTCCTGATTGAAAGGTCTAGTTTGCCCCATCTATAGCCGCATTCAGAGCATACCTGGCTGGTAGGCTCCCATCGGCTAATCACCCGAAAATCCCGGTTGTGCTTATCGGCTTTAGCCTCACACAATGAGCGGAACTCACGCCATCCAGCCTGACTGATTGCCCGTGCCAGTTTGCGATTCTTCACCATGCCACCAACATTGAGATCCTCCAAGGCGATGATTTGGTTCTCATCTACCACCTTGGTGGACAGTTTATGTAAGAAATCCTTCCGTTTGTCCCGGATTTTAGCGTTGAGCTTGGCTACCTTTAACCGCATTCGTCCGCGACGCTTACTTCCTTTTTGGCGTTTAGCTAACCGTCGCTGGGCGCGTTTAAGCTTACGGATATCCCTTGAATAATCTGGGCTATCCATTTTCTCTGCGTTGCTACAGCAAGCAAAGGTTTTTAACCCTAAATCTATCCCGATGGACGGGTTCTTCGCCGGGTGTATTTTCCGTTCCACCTCAACCACAAAACTGAGGAAGTACCTGTCAGCACAATCCTTAATTACCGTTACTGAACTGGGTTCAGATGGCAGAGGACGTGACCATTTGGTTTTAACTTCCCCAATCTTGGCTAGGTAGACTTTAGCTGCCTTGAGCTTAAATCCCCCCCTAGTGAACCGTGCAGTTTGGCGATTAGTTTTCCGCTTAAACCGTGGTGGATTCACTTTCAAGCCCTTGCGCTCCCCCTGCCGGGATGAGAAAAAGTTCTTGAATGCTACTCCTAAGTCGGCAACCGATTGTTGGAGAGGGATAGCTGATACCTCACCTAGCCATTCCCGTTCTTCAGCTTTCTTAGCCTGAGTGATACAAATTTTCTGAAGATCACTGTTCTTAGGTAGCTTCTCCGATTGCCGACACAACCCTAAGGCATCATTCCATACCACACGGACACACCCAAACAATCGGGCTAGCGATTTCCGTTGCCCTAGCGTGGGATAGATTCGGTACGAATGTCGTGCTTTCATGTGATTATGATAGCGTCTTGATATTGTCGTGCCCAGATGAAACAGATATTGATTAGATGCTCACTATGCGAAACTTGAACGACTTAAGCGTTATTGTGCCAAGACACAAAGGACACAAAACGACGTATTGAGAGAGCTTATCCGCAACCTGGGGACTACAGATAAAAAGCCGTCCTAAAAGGACAGGGCTTTAGACCCATTAATTCCGGTAAAACCGTCTGACCTCTGCTCTGGAGCCTTTTTGTACTAAAAGCATCCTTGTGCAATAGGCGGCGAGCATCAGGAATAGCTCAACGGTTGCGGCAAGATATCCAACTCCGATTACTATAATATAGAGTAAGGATCAATTAACCAGGGTTGGCCGAGCGGTTGAGGCAGCGAACTCATAATTCGCCCAAGGCAGGTTCAACTCCTGCACCCTGGATTTTGTTTTGACATCCTCGTCCGCTCAAGTGGCTGATGTAAAGCCGCTAACGTGGCAATGGAGCTTCAAAGAAAAACTCACTCCCTTCAATTCGGGGACCCACCTGGGGTCTAAAGCGATCAGAAACAGGCAATAACCGAACCGAGGTGTCGAAGGGATTCGGTAAATCCGGTGTGCGAATCACTGGATCACTGGCAAACTGTTGGTTTAATGCATCCTCGTAGAGAATATTAATCAATTCGGCATCTCGCTCCAGTTCCAAATCTGGAAACGCCGCACCCCCGATTCCACCCGGACCGATAATATAGTCAAGCTGACGCCGGAGACTGCGGTTTTCGTAAAACGTTCCCGATTCGCTAAAAAACGCTCGCTCAAAGGTGTCTGGAATCCTTTCTAGGCGGACTGGCTCAAAGTTTTCTTGTGCCATAGCTGTGCTAGCCACTATCGTGGAAGCAGCAATAAGCAAACCCCTGAGCGATATCCTCAACCCCTTATGCATAATTTGTCGCCTCACTTTTCCTCAATAATATTCTCATATTTGAATTCAGTATAGTGGTGGTTGGATTTTCACCATCTGACTATCATGGCTGACAATAGTAAACCATTGCTTTCTCTGGATACCTCAACCCAATTAACACAACAGCGTCAGTTGCTGCTCGATTTATTTTGTCAACTGGCTTATCAAGAGGGAGACTTTGTGCTCTCCTCGGGACAGCGCAGTTCCTATTACATTAATGGCAAACAGGTTACGCTGCATCCTCACGGAGGACTAGCGATCGCACAATTGCTACTTTCTCTCCTTCCCCAGGATACCCAAGCCGTTGCGGGTTTAACTTTGGGTGCTGATCCGATTGTCAGCGCGGTGAGTGTGGTGTCTGCGATCGCAAATCGACCTATTCCCGCTTTAATTATCCGTAAAGAAGCCAAAGGACATGGTACAAGGGCATATATCGAGGGTCCGAATCTGCCAGCCGGAGCCAAGGTTGTGGTTTTAGAAGATGTGGTAACCACAGGAAAATCGGCAATGAAAGCCGTTGAGCGCCTGCGAGAGGCGGGGTATCAAGTGGATCAGGTGCTGGCTTTGGTTGACCGCCAGCAAGGCGGTGCTGAGTTTTACCAGTCGGTGGGGTTAGAGTTTCAGGCGGTGTTTACGATTCAGGATATCCAACAACGCTATCAGCAGCGCCTACATCAGTAGGGGGAGCTGGGGAAGCTGGGGAAGCGGTGTAGAGACGTGCCACGGCACGTCTGGGAGCTGGGGAAGCGAGTAGAACAAATGACCAGACTTTTCACTGTATTTGGGGCAATGTGTGTAGGGGCGGGTTTCACTACTATCTTTTGGGTTGCATCCAGATGTGACTCGCACCCGCCCAGACGCGCCATGGCGCGTCTCTACAATAGTTTCTAGACTTCCCGTGAATCCCTAAGTTGTAATGTAGTATGATTTTGTAGTATAGGCTCAATTTAAGACTGGCAGCGATTTTCCGGCGTAAGCAGACTACCAGCCGCGCCTTGATTGCCTTTTTCTATTTTAGGGTTTA